>JABMNB010000294.1 GCA_013205335.1 Rhodospirillales bacterium | reverse complement strand
TTGACGCTCCGCGTCAATCAAAGCGCTTGCCAAGACATCGGCTAGCGTCAACTATCGACTCGATCGGCTGCCTCGTCTCATCCTGATTGTCGCGCCGTTCTCATCCTGATTGTCGCGCTACAGCCGAGAGACGCCGCTGCCGAAACCCGCGGCCGGCTCAGGTCAGACGTTGTGCTCGATCAACGCGCCATTTTCGAGAATGAGCCCTTTCGCCGTCGGATACACGAACGAAAGCAGTTTCCTCAGCTTGTCCTTCTTTCTCGTTCCGACATGGTCTTCCACGAGCCTCAGCGACGTGGCCAAACCGGAACAGGGGCCATTGGTCGTCAGATGCCTGCCATCCTGCACGAAATTGATCTCGGGATTCCTCACCAGTTTCGCGGCAGGAATCTCACGCTCGAATCGATTGTACTGATTCATGTACGTGGTGCAGTGAATGCCGTCGAGAAGACCGGCATGTCCCAGCACGAATGAGCCCGTGCAGACGGACATGATGTACTTGTTGTCTTTTTGAGTCCCGATCTTGTGGATGTAGTCGAGCGTTCCGTTTGCCTTGAGCTTCTCGGTGGCCCTCGCCCCTTCGCCGCCGGGAACGACGACGACGTTGGCACCCGGCGCACTGTCGAAGGTGTAGTCGGCCACGCATCTCGTGCCGGACGACATCGACAGCGGCTCGGTCGTCGGGGCGACCGTGAACAGGTTCGGCAGCCTTCTGGACGTACCGTTGAAGGTGTAGCTGAAGGTCTCTTCCGTTACGTCGTCCTTCTCCGGAAGCGTGTCGAATGTCGTTGCAAACCAGAACATCTCCCAAGGTCCGCTGACATCCAGCCCATCGGCGCCATCGAACATGACGATGGCGATGTTCAAGTCTCTCATTTGATTGGTCATTCTTTACCTCGAAGGCAGGCGGGAACCGTAACACTCTGCCGGACTTCCGGGAACCATGGGCGGCCAATGGAAGACGGCGTGGCGCACCATTGTCTTTTCTGCCCGGTGCGGGCTCTCGCGGCACAGCGTTTTCGCCGAAGCCGGCGAAAACGCGAGAAGGCGCTGCCGCCCGCCAGCGCGTATGAACGCGCTAAAGATCCCCCTCGACCATCTCCCGCGCGCGATTGTTGATGAGCACGTCGCGTGTCGCGCGCCCGACCTGGGCGCCGATCAGGATGGTGAGCGACGTCCAGTACATCCAGACCATGATGGCGGCGAAGCCCGCCGTGGCGCCGAACGCGGATGTGAGCTGCGTCACCTCGAAATAGAACACCAGAGCGCGGTTGCCGGCCGCGAACAGTAGGGCGTTCACCAGCCCGCCGATCAGCGCGTACCGCCAGGGCACGCCGCCGGTTGGCAGCCATCTGTAGATCAGGGTGAAGAAACCGGAGAGCAGGCCGTAATGGACGGAGGTCGAGATCGCCGGGCCGATCCAGACGCCGAGCACGGGAAATCTCTCCAGCACGCCGGCATAGGCCGAGATCAGCACGCTGGCCAGGATGACGATGATCAGCAACACGCCCAGCACGATCATCAGCAGCACGGCGAGCAGCCTCGACTTGAGGCCCGCCAGCACCGGATGCATGACGGGGCTCTTGTGGTCCCGCCAGATCGCGTCGATCCCGTCGTCCAGCTCGACGAAAACGCGAGTGCCGGTGTAGAGCAGCACGGCGGTACCGGCGATGGCGGCGATGCCACCGCCACGGAACAGGTCCTCCGATGCGAAGCGGCGAATGGTGCGCAGCTGATCCTGCGCCACGATGGTGCCCAGCGCGTCGAAGATCGCTTCCTGCGCCATGAACCTGCCGACGAACGGTTCGGCGATGGCGATGGTGAAGATCATGATCGGACCGAGCGCGAACATCGTGTAGAACGCCATCGCCGCGGCCGAGGTCGAGAGCCGGTTCGCGAAGTAGCCGTAACCGGCCTCGTAGGTGATACGCCAGAGCGTTGTGATCATGTTCAACGAAGGTGAGCGATAGCGTTGGCATAGTACGCCAGAATCGGCCGTTCGGTTGCAACTACCGCAAAAAGTCCATCGTCGCCTTCATGAACGAGACGGCGAAGCGACAGCATCCGCAATCCCACGTGGATGGCATAGTCGCGGTCGCCGCGCGGCAAATAGAGCCTGGCACCGCGGCCCTCGAAATGGGCAATGAGGTCGGAAGCTCTCACCTTGAGTTCGAGCTCGTCGAGCGGCCCTTCGGCGTCGAGCAGAACGGTCGCCATCAACGAGACCGGCAGGACAGGCACGAGGCGCGCGATCTCGCCCATCACGTCCTTCGCCAGCCGGCCGACGACCTCGAAGCGCTGATCCTTGTCGAGGCCGCGCAGGTCGCCGCCATGATCCGCCAGCCAGTCGCGGGCCGAGATGGGGCCGCCGAAATTGACGCAGGCATAGCCGAAGCGAAACCATTGGCCGCGCAGCATCAGCCCGACCTGGCTCGTCCAGAAGGCCACGGCGGTGCGCGTGGCAAACCAGACACCGTGTCGGGCCGCCTGGCGGTCGAGCGAGCGCAACAGCGTGCGATCCTCCAGCACGCGATCGTAATTCAGCGCCACCGGCACGAAGACGATGTCGTGCGTGCCCTTCGGATCGAAGGATTTCAGCATGTAGTCGAACAGGCCGAGCTTGGGCTCGCGCAGCCTCCCGTCGCGCGACAAGCCGCCTTCGGGATACATCGCCTGGGCGACCCCGGCCTCGGTGGCCATGTGGACGTAGCGTTCGAGCACGCGCCGATAGATCGGGCTGTCGGAGTTGCGGCGGACGAAGTAGGCGCCCATCGCGCGGATGAGTTGCTGCAGCGGCCAGATCCGGGCCCACTCGCCCACGGCATAGGACAGCGCGGTGCGCTCCGCCGCGAGGAAGGCCACCAGCACGTAATCCATGTTGCTGCGGTGGTTCATCACGAACACCACGGTGGTGTCGGGCGAAACGCCGGCCAGGGTGCGTTCGTCGGCATAGCCCAGGCGCACGCGATAGAGAAAGCGGGCGACGGTGCGGGCGATCGAATAGCCGACCCGGAAATAGACGTAGGCGTTGAAGGTCGGCACGATCTCGCGCGCGTAGCGATGGACTTCCGTCATCGCGACCTCGCGCGGCACGTTGTGGGTGCGCGCGTGTTCGTTGGCGGCGGCGACCACCTGCGGATCGTAGACCAGCCGGTCGATCAGGACCTGCCGCTTGGTGAGCTGGAACGGCTTGATCTCGACGGCAAGGCCGCGGTTGACCCGGTCGATCAGGCGATTGAGACGGCGCCGCAGGAACCAGCGGCCGCTCGGAATCAGCAGCCGGTCGAGCAGCGACCACAGCGCGAACGCCACGATCGCGACGAACAGCCAGAGCGGAACGGTGACCGGCTCGCCCATGACTGTTCCCGCGGCCTCCGCGTCAGTATTGCTTGAGGCCGAGGCCGGCGATGGCGAGCAGGATCGAGGCGACACCCAGGGTCGCGGTGGAAGCCAGCGCCCCCACCAGGCGGCCCTTCGGGATCATGCCGAGCATGCCGCCTGCATGCAGGACGCGTGCGACCAGAAACACCACCGAAAGGGCCGCGACGGTGCGGAAGCCGTAGAAGTCGCTCGCCATGTAGATGATCAGCAAGGTGAGGGGCGCGAATTCGATCAGGTTGCCGTGCGCCCGCACCGCCGCCTGCATCTCGGCATCGCCGCCGTCGCCCAGGTTTATCCGCTTGCGACCGCGCAGCAGCCCGATCTTTATGGTGAGCGCGACCGCCAGAAGGCCCAATAGCCCGGCACATACGAAAAACACGGGCATGGTCGTCTCTCTCCCTGCAATTTTGGCCTCAGGGCCCTGGCCCCTCGATGGGCGGCATTCTATGGCCATATTCACTGGGAACCAGCACGCGAAAGCAGGGGGGAGTCGCGCCATGTGGCAGATGCTGCGCAAGTGGACCGGGATCGCGGCCGCCGGCCGGGCGCTGCCGGGCCGTCCCTCGCCGGACTTCGAGATTCCCGTGATGCACTACGTCAACGGCAACCGCATCCAGCCGCCGTTCCCCGCCGGTCTCGAGCAGGCGATGTTCGGGCTGGGCTGCTTCTGGGGTGCCGAGCGCGTGTTCTGGGAGGCCACGGGCGTCCACGCGACGGCCGTCGGCTACGCCGCGGGCCTGACGCCCCATCCCACCTACGAGGAGGTCTGCTCGGGCCATACCGGCCATAACGAG
>JABMNB010000293.1 GCA_013205335.1 Rhodospirillales bacterium | reverse complement strand
TTGGTGTCGCTGTAAAGGGCGATGAAACGGTTTTGCATGGCGTGTCCTGATCTCCTGCGCCACCATAACGGCAATCGCCAGAAGGAGGAAACATGAGCCAGTTTGCGGCCGGATCCACGGCTTCGGCACTGCCGGAGGAACTGCTCTACGCCGTCGACGGCGCGGTCGCGACCGTCACGCTCAATGCACCGCAGCGCATGAACACCATCTCCGGCCCGATGCTGAAGCAGCTCACCGATGCGCTGGTCAAGGCGAACGAGGACCGTGCCGTCCGCGTGGTGATCCTGACCGGCACGGGCCGAGCGTTCTGCGCCGGGCTGAACCTCGAGGCGCAGAGCAAGGGTACCGACAATCTGAGCGTCGGGTCGGGCGCCACGCCGACCAACATCGACCTGCGCAACACGCCGCCACCCGTCCTGCACGCGATGGACAAGCCCGTGATCTGCGCCCTCAACGGCTCCGCAGCCGGCTACGGACTCGATCTCGCGCTCGGCGCCGACATCAGGGTGATGGCACAGTCGGCCAAGCTCGCCGCCTCCTATGCCAAGCGCGGCGTCCTGCCGGAATCCGGCGGAACCTGGTACCTGCCGCGCATGCTGGGCTGGGCGAAGGCCGCCGAGCTGATCTTCACCGCTCGGACCCTGAACGCCGCGCAATCGCTCGAGATCGGCTTGGTTAACAAGGTCGTGCCGGACGCGGATGTCATGGCCGCCGCCCGCGAGCTGGCGCTGGAGATCGCCGCGAACGCGCCGCTCGCCATCCAGGCGGCCAAGCGCATGATGCGCATGGCTTGGAACGAACCGTTCAACGAGCACGTCCATCACGTCTTCCTCCAGCTCCTGCCGCTGATGCAGACCGACGACATGAAGGAGGGCATCAAGGCCTTCCTGGAAAAGCGCGAACCACACTTCACCGGCCGGTAGCGGATGCACCGGGACTGAAAGGGCAATGCCTTCAAAACGGCGATTTTCCCGAAGAAGTTCGTTAATCTCGCGTCCCGTAAAGCGCCGCCCGATTGGAGCCGGATTGATGATCAGGACTTTTGCAGCAACCACAGTGGCCCTCTTGCTCGCCGTCGGGGCGGCACAGGCCGAGCCGGTCGCTTACACCTGGACCGGCTACGGCACGAACGTCCCGGGCAGCGGCAAATGCCCGACCTACAAGATGGTGATCGACGTCACGGTCGATGGTGACATCGTGAAGGGGCGGTTCCAGCAGGATGGCCGGCCAGAGCGTACTTTCGAGACGACTCTCGGCAAGAACGGCGCCATCAAGACCGCGGCCATGGTCGGCGGCGGCGGGATGATGGACGTCATCGGCCAGATCAAGGGAGGCGACTCCAAGATCAAGCTCGATGGCTATTGCGTCTTCGAAGGCAAGCTGACGAAGAAGTAACCGTCAGCCCATCACGATGGCCACGCGGCCGGTGACGCTGCGCTCGAGCAGCGCGCGCATCGCCTGCGGGGCGTCGGGAAGGGCGAAGGTGCGGTCGACATGCGGCCGGCAGAGGCCCTGTTCGCACCAGCCGCGAATCCGTTCCGCCAGGGCGAAGGTGCGATGCGCTTCCTCGAAACGCGCATCGTGCGGGCTCCATCCAACGTAGTAGCCGTAGTTGAATCCCATCACGGCGAGGGTCTTCACCAGCAGGATGTTGGCCGGGATCTGCGGAATCGTGCCGCTGGCGAAGCCGATGGGGCAGATGCGTCCGCCCACGGCCATGCACCGCAGGGATTGCGCGAAGACATCGCCACCGACCGGATCGTAGACGCGGTCGACGCCGCGCCCGCCGGTGATCTTCAGCACCTCGTCCCGGAAGTCGGTAGCACTGTAGTCGATCACATGGTCGGCGCCGTGCGCCTGGGCGAACGCCGTCTTGCGCGCCCCGCCCGCGGTGGCGATCACCGTCGCGCCCAGGATCTTGCCGATCTCGACCGCCGCCATGCCGACGCCGCCCGCCGCCGCATGGACCAGCAATGTGTGGCCGGGTTGCACGTCCAGCGCCTCGGGCCAGGTCAGAGCGCCGGCCGACGTCGGATAGGAGATGGCGAGCTGAATCGCCTCGACGAAGCCGACGTTGTTTGGTTTCGGGAAGACGTTGACCTCATGGGCCACCACTTCCTCGGCAAGTCCGCCCCAGTCGAGCACGGCCACGACCTCGTCTCCGACCTTGACGCGCGTGCAGGCCGGATCGACTTCCGTGACGATACCCGAAGCCTCGGTGCCGGGCGCAAAGGGGAAGGGCGGGCGACGCTGGTACTTGCCCGCGATGATCAGGGTCGTGGCGAAGCTGACGCCCGCCGCTCGCACCTGGATACGGACCTGGCCGGGCTTCAGGGCGGGCGACTCGACCTCTTCCAGTCGCAAGTCCTCGGGGCCGCCCCATCGGCGGCAGATCATGGCCTTCATTAGGTGCTTTCTATCAGGCGCCGAGGGCGCCGACGATGGCAATGGAACAGACGTTGCGCGCTGGGAAACCGCCGAGGTTGTGGGTGAGGCCGAGGCGGACGTCGGGACGCTGCCGGGCGCCGGCACGGCCCTGTAGCTGGAGATACATCTCGTAGATCATGCGGATGCCGGAGGCGCCGATCGGGTGGCCGAAGCATTTCAGGCCGCCGTCGATCTGGCACGGCACCTTGCCATCCGAATCGTAGAAGCCGTCGAGCACGTCCCTCACCGCGCCGCCTTCCGGCGAGATGAACAGGTCTTCCAGCGTCACCAGTTCGGTGACGGAAAAGCAGTCGTGGCATTCCACCAGGCTGAGCTGCTCGCGCGGCCGGTCGATGCCGGCTTCGCGGTAGGCGCGCTGGGCGGCGACGCGGGCCGTGGCGAAATAGCTTCCGTCCCAGGTGTTGTACTGCTCCTCGATGCCATTGGAGCCCGCGATCTGGAGCGCCTTGACCGAGACGATGTCCTTCTTGCCGAGGCTGCGCGCGATCTCGGGGGTGGTGACGATGGCTGCGGCGGCGCCGTCGCTCACGCCGCAGCAATCGTAGAGGCCCAGCGGATCGGCGATCAGCGGCGCGTTCAGAACGTCGGCTTCGGTAATCGCACGCTGCAGGTGAGCCTTGGGATTCTTGACGCCATTGGCATGGCTCTTGACCGAGATGTGGGCCATTGCCCGCTTGAGGTCGTCTCGGCCGATGCCGTGCTTGGCGCGATAGGCCGAGGCGAGCTGGGCGAAGCTGCCGGGGGCCGTGAGGTTCGACCACCACAGCGGTGGGGTCGATCCGGCATTGAGGCCGGGCAGACCGCCGAATCCGGTGTCCTTCAGCTTTTCGACGCCCAGGGCCAGGGCCATGTCGCAGGCGCCGGCCGCGACGGCATAGACCGCCGACCGGAAGGCATCGGAGCCGGAGGCGCAATAATTTTCCACGCGGCTGACGGGAATATAGTCGAAGCGCAGCGTCTCGGAGAGCGGCAGGCCCGACTTGCCGACATGGACCTCGTCGAGGCACGTCGCAAGCCAGGCAGCATCGATCTGCTTGCGCTCGATGCCGGCATCGCCGATTGCCTCCTGGAAGGCGGCGACCATCAACTCCTCGGCGCCCTTGTCCCAGTGCTCGCCGAAGCGCGTACACCCCATGCCGACGATGGCGACCTTGTCGCGAATTCCAGAGGCCATGCCAATGTCTCCCTAGCCGAGCTGCAGCAGCAATCGTTTTACGCCGCGCAGGATAAGCGAATCGTGCCATTCCGGGTCGCCGCCGGAAAGCCGGACGTCAGGCAGTCGTTCCGCGAGCCGGGTCGTCGCGACCTGCGCCTCCAGCCGTGCCAGCGGCGCGCCCAGGCAGAAGTGGATGCCGTGGCCGAAAGTGACGTGCGGGTTCTGTAGCCGGCCAATGTCGAAACGCTCGGGATCGGCAAAGGCCTCGGGATCGCGGTTCGCCGAATTCATGAAGGCGAAGACACGCTGGCCTTCGCGAATGGTCTTGCCGCCCATCTCGAGGTCGGCGGCGGCGACACGCGCGAGGGCGCCCGAGGGGCCGTCGTAGCGCAGGAATTCCTCGACCGCAGTTTCGGCCAGGGCCGGCTCGGCAATCAGTCGTTCCCATTGATCGCGATGCTTCATCGAATAGAGGAAGCCGTTGCCGATCAGATTGCTGGTGGTTTCGTGTCCCGCGAACAGCAGGAGAATGCAGGTGCCGATGATCTCGTCGGTCGTGAGAGCGTCGCGATCGTCGCGTGCCAGAACGAGGTGGCTGATCATGTCGTCGCGCGGCGCCGCGGTGCGGGCCTCGACCAGGGTGCGGAAATAGTCCGACATCGCCTTGGCGCCGGATTCGGCGCGCAGATACTTGTTGCCGGCGACCTGGGCCGCGCCGATGAAGAGAGCGATGTCGTCGGACCAGAGCTTGACCCGCTCGAGATCGCCACGCGGCACGCCCAGCAGGTCCATGATCACGGAGGCGGGCAGGGGATAGGCGAAGTCGGCAATGTAGTCGACCGTCTCGCCACGGCGGGCCTTGGCTTCCATGCCGTCGATCAGTCGGGCGACGATATCCTCGATCGTGGAGCGCAGATTGGAGACCGAGGTGGGCGTGAAGGCCTTGTTGAAGAGCCGCCGAAGTCGCGTGTGGTCGGGCGGATCGCGGAACACCATCCAGTGATTCAGATAGCGCACCAGGCTGTCGATCGAGCCCCTCTGGTACTCGGCATTCGACTTGAAGAAGGGCGTCAGCCGGTCGGCCGATATCTGACGATTGTTCAGCGCCACCTGCTTCACGTCGGCATACCGCGTGACGATCCAGGCCTTCATGGCCGGCGACCAGTGGACCGGATCCTCGACCCGGAGGCGCGCGAACTCCGGGAACGGGTTGGCGTTGGTCGCGGGATTGCCGAGGTCGAACACGTAAGTCATGGCGCGACGCTAGCGCCAGCTGATTTACCAAACAAGTGTTTGGTTGATAGAATGCCCCATGTCGCGAGAGACGTTGATGGCCGTATCGGCCCGCCTGTTCGCCCGAGGGGGCTTCGATGCTACCTCGATGCGTGACATTGCCGGCCAGGCCGGCATGCTTGCGGGCTCGATGTACTATCACTTCCCGTCCAAGAACGATTTGATCGCGGCGGTCTACGAAGAGGGCGTCGCCGAGATCGACAGCGCGGTGGATACGGCACTGGCGGGACTGGACGAGCCGTGGCCGCGGCTGGAAGCGGCCTGCGTGGCTCACCTGAAAGCCCTGCTCGCCGACAGCGCGCATGCCGCCGTCATGACGGCGGATCTCAGCCGGCTCGATCCGCGGCTGCGCCGCCGACTGGTGACGATGCGCGACGGCTACGAGCGCCGTTTTGTCGAGCTGGTTGCGGCCCTCCCGCTCGCGCCCGGCACCGATCGAGCACTCTGGCGTCTGCAATTGCTGGGCGCTCTGAATTGGACGCCCACCTGGTATCGTCCAGGGAAGAAGTCTCCTGCCGCCATCGCACGCGCAGTGGTTGGCTCGCTGCGCCCGCATATCACTTGAAAACCAGGGCGAACGGTCATCTCGACCGATCGGTGAGGTCTCGTGAAGAGCACGTTCACGATCGCGCCGCCGCCATGGCGCGCAGATGCTCTCCCTGCAATGTCGGCTACAGGGATGCCGACAGGGTCCAGGACGTCGCGGCGCCGAAGTACGAGCGCGGCGTCTACTTGTTGCCGCCGGCGGGCTGAGCCCACGGGCCGAAGGGCGGCATGTCCTTCGAGGGCTTGAGAGGAAAATCGGGGGCGCGCTTTTCTAAGAACGACCTGATGCCTTCCTGCGCATCGGCGCCGGCCGCGAGATGGCCGACGCATTGCAGGTCGAGCGTCACGGCATCGAGCGGATCCTGCGCGCCCCACATGCTCCACATCAGCCGTCGGTTGACCGCTGCCGCCACGGCGGAAGAGGTCGAGGCGGCGAACTTCGCGGCCAGCGCCTGCGCCGCC
>JABMNB010000292.1 GCA_013205335.1 Rhodospirillales bacterium | reverse complement strand
GCCGCCCTCGACACGGAACGGATCGGCTATGTCGCGGCGCTGGGGATGCCGGCGCTGCGCGAACGTATCGCCCGGTACTATCGCGAGACCTATGGCGCCGACGTTGCGCCGGAGCGTGTCATCGTGACGACGGGCTCCTCCGGCGGCTTTCCTCTGGCCTTTCTCGCCAGCTTCGACGCCGGCGACAGAGTGGCGCTCGCGGCACCCGGCTATCCGGCCTACCGCAACATCCTGACGGCGCTCAACCTCGAGGCGGTCGATCTGCCGACCTCGGCGGCCGACCGCTTTCAGCCGACCGTCACAGCGCTGGAGAAAGCGGGTCGTCTCGACGGGCTGATCGTGGCGAGCCCCTCCAATCCGACCGGCACGATGGTGACGCGCAGCGAACTGAAGGCGCTGGCCGACTGGTGCAGCGGCAACGGCGTGCGGTTGATCTCGGACGAAATCTATCACGGCATCGTCTATGAGGGCGAAACCCACTCGGCGGTCGAGGTGTCCGACACGGCGATCGTCGTGAACAGCTTCTCCAAGTATTTCTCGATGACCGGCTGGCGCGTGGGCTGGCTGGTCGTGCCGCCCGACATGGTGCGGCCCATCGAGCGGCTCGCGCAGAACTTCTTCATCTCGGTGCCGACACTCAGCCAGCATGCGGCCCTTGCGGCCTTCGACTGCCGTGACGAACTCGACGGCCACGTGACGCGCTATCGCACCAACCGCGACCTGTTGATGGCGGGTCTGCCGTCAGCCGGCCTCGACCGGCTGACACCGGCGCAGGGGGCTTTCTATATCTACGCCGACGTCTCGCACCTCACCAACGACAGTCGCGACTTCTGCAGTCGCATGTTGCGCGAGGCCGGTGTGGCGACGACCCCCGGTGTGGACTTCGACCGCGCGCGGGGGGCAGGCACGTTGCGCCTTTCATTCGCAGGCTCGACCGCGGAGATGGAGGAGGCGGTCCGCCGCCTCAGGCAATGGAGGCGGCTATGAGGGCACTTGCCGTCGCAACTCTGGTCGCTCTTTTTCCAGTCGCCGCCTTCGCGCAAAGCGGACCGAGTTTCGATTGCGCCAAGGCGTCCAACGGCGCGGAGCGTGCGATCTGCAAGGACCCCGCCATGGCAAAGGCCGATCGCGAGTTGTCCAGCCTCTACGCGGCGCTCGTCGCCAAGCTGACGGGACCGGCCAGGCAAAGCCTGGAGAAGAGCCAGATCCGCTGGATCATCGACCGCAATCGCGCGTGCGTGGCGAACGTGGATGATCCCGACGTCATCGTGAACTGTCTGAAGACGCGCTACGACAACCGCATCGCCGCTCTCAAGGCGTCGGCCGCCGGCCCCTATCCTTTCATCGACGACCAATCGATCGAGAAGACGGGCAAGGTCGGCAAGGTGACGTATAAGATCGACCTCCGCTATCCGCGCTTCGCCGGCACCACGGCGGACTTCACGGCCATCAATCGCTCGTACGCCGACGCGGCATCGAAGGCCGCGCGCGAGACCACGCCGACGGCGGATGCCGGCGTCGATCGCGAGCAGGAATGGCAGGCCGAGCAGGACTATTCGCTCTACCGGCCCGATCCCAACGTCATCACCGTGGCGCTGACCTTCTGGGCCTTTACCGGGGGCGCCCACGGCTATGGCAGCACGAGCTGTACGCTGGTCGACCTGCGCACCGGCAAGACAGTGGCGCCCGAGGGCGTGTTCGCTCCGGGTACGCCGTGGCTCAAGGAAGTCGTGGCGATCGTCGGCGCCGACCTCAAGAAGCAGTTCGTCGACAATCCCGGCTTCGAAGATGCGCTGCAACCCAACAAGCTCACCAAGACGGTCAATACGAACGGGCATTTCTGCTGGCAGGCCGACAGGCTGCAGGTCTATTTCAACCAGTACGAAGTCGGCCCCTATGCGGCCGGCCCCTACACGGTCGACATCCCCTACAGCCGGCTGAAGCCGCTGCTGCGAGCCGGCGGCCTGATCGCGCGCTGAGGAGCTACTATGAGCAGAACGGTCCATGCTCCTGCTGGAATCTTCGACAGTCGACCCTACGGCTTTGCTCAGGTCGCGGTCGTTTCGACTCCCGTCGGGAGTGCCGTTCACGTATCTGGCCAAGTTGCATGGGACGAGGAGCACAACATCGTCGGCGTGGGCGATATTGGTCGGCAACTCGAGAAGAGCCTCGAAAATCTCGCTCTTGCTCTTCAATCGGTCGGCGCTGACCTCGATCAAGTTGGCGCGCTGCGCCTGTACAT
>JABMNB010000291.1 GCA_013205335.1 Rhodospirillales bacterium | reverse complement strand
GAGCCCTACACGTTCTGCGAATGGAAGGAATGCCGCGCCGGCCTCGACTATCACGTCGAGGTCGAGAAGCATTACTACTCGGTGCCGCACGGGCTCTTGCGCCAGGTGTTGTGGGCTAGCCTCCGCGTCCAATGACATGCTTCGTTTGCGCGAACAGTCCAGTCGGACGTTCGGCTCCACTTGCAAGGTCTGGCATGGCGCAAGACAGTCGCTGCCAAAGCGCTGGACTTCTGGCCGCGGAGATTGTCCCGGCCATGTGCCAGGATCTGGCCGATCTCGGCGAGGCATTTGTCGGCGGTCATCATCTCTGGCTTCAGCGGGGTCATGATCAATCGCCCTGGTAGCGAAGGAACATGATCGCACTTCATCCGAGAGAAAATGCGAATCTGCCGATGAGCGAAGCCGTGCGGTGAAGAAAGCAGCAGAGTGAAAAGTCCGACGCGCTCTGGGTAATTCGTTAGTGTCAGATATGGCCGTGACTACAAGGCCGATCGCGAAGCGCAGCGAAAGATCGACTTCGACGACTGGTTTGCCAAACAGGAGGCCGGCGCAACCGGCTATGTGCCACCCAAGACGACAGGCAGCGGGCTGTCGACTGCTAAAGGCTCCGGCGACGCGGAGGCCGATCGCATGAAGAAGGCCCTGGGCGACGCTGCCCGGGAACTTGAACAGGCGCGGGCATTTGCAGGTGCTGCCAACCAGGGCGCCGACGCTATCTCTCGACTGGAAATACACTTCAAGGCGTTGAAGGCAGCGCAGGATGTTTTCGGCAAGACGGCCGACGAAAACACAAAGGGTGTTGCAGAGCTGACTGCGAAGCTGGAGGGCCAGGCTCTCGCTACGCAGAAGCTGAAAAACCTTGGTGACTTTCGCGTCGGCACGCAGACGCTTCGCGACCAGAATGAACTGCTCGAAGCTGAGGTCCGACTCGCCGGGGAGTTGCCTCCCATTCGCGAGAGAGAGCTGGCAACGCTCAGGGTCATGCAGGAGGTTCGTGCGAAGGGGCTGTCTGACAACAAGGAGGACATCGACAATCGCATTTCCCTGATGGAGACGAACGAGCGCCTGAAGAGCCAGGCGGAAGAAATCAAGCGCTCGAATGAGCTTTGGATGGAGCCACTGAAGACAGCGCTGTCGTCGATCCAGACGACGGCGGCTGATGCTTTCGAGAACATGCTCAACAGCGGCAAGCTCAACTTCGAAGAGCTGGGCCAAGTCTTCAAGAAGATGGTCATTCGTATGGCCGCTGAGTTCCTGGCGCTTGCGACTGTCAGGCCCGTCATGTCTGTACTTGTGAACGCAGTCTCGCCCAACATGGCTTCTGTCATGGGCCTCGGTGGCGGCACGTCAATGCCGGGACTAGGCGGCGGCAGCGGTGGCGGTCTCTTCGGCGGCAGTGGGTTTTCTATGCCGTCAACGGGTGGTGGCCTCGGTCGCTACGGCGAAGTGTTGGAAAGCAGTAGCAGCAGCAGCGGTGGCAGCGGCCTCTTCGGCGGCGGTCTAAGCAATATGTTTTCCGGCGCCAGCAGCTTCCTTCAGAGGCCGATGGCGTCCTTGTTCTCGTCGGCTGCGCCAGCTGGAGGCTATGCTGACGTCGGCGCGCTCTTGTCGAGCGGCAGCACAGGGGCGAGTGCTTCGGCATCCGGCATCGGCGGCATCGGCGGCATGTCGATCGGCGCTGGCTTGGGCTCTGCCCTTGGCATTGGCATGGGGGCTTATCAGGCGATCACGTCCAAGTCGCTTGGCGGGACGCTCGGCGGCATCGGCTCGATGATCGGTTCCGGCATGATGCTGATCCCGGGCATGCAAATCCCCGGCATGATCATCACTGCCCTGTCCGCTGTCCTGCCCATGTTGATGCCTGAAGCGGACACCCGCACTCACAGTTCAACAAACGCGAACCTCCACTACGGCGGCGGCGCTTGGTACACGACCGGCGGCGCTTGGGGGTCGGGCGCCAACTCCGGCCAGGGTGAGAGCGCGCTTCGTGGTCTGACTGGCAACATCGACGCTGCCTTTGGCGTTATGGGTGGTGTCAAGGACCCCAGCAAGGTCTGGGGACTGAACGCTTCAAGCTGGACCGCGCAGGGCAAAGACTGGTCCTACACGTCTCAGGCCACTCACCTGGTCGACCCGTCGGGCAACAAGCAGTCCTGGCGGATGAATGAAAACGACATGATGGACACGGGCTCCGCCCAGCTCGTCATTCGATCCATTCTCGGTGGTGCCGTTGGAGAGATTTCTTCGACGATGACGACTGCACTCAGGTCGATGGGCTCTGCGGCAGTCGGGATGAAGGAGGCCGTCGAGGGTAACGGCGGACGCCTATGCGGCTCCAGACGGAACAATGACGGCCGACAAGTTGGTCGAGGACGGCACAGCTTCAAATTCACATTACATTTCGCAAGGGCCCACGTTTGTGATTGGGGCGACTTATGTTTTCTCGGTATTCGCAAAAGCGGATACGCGAAGCAAAATCTACTTGCAGTTTGCGACTACGGCGTTCGGTGGCACGCTCCGAACATGGTTCGATCTAAGCGCGGGAACCGTTGGCACGACTGGCGCGGGTTGCACGGCGTTTATTCAGGACGTTAGCGGCGGCTGGTATCGTTGCGTTGTGATCTGTGTCGCTACAGCTTCGGCGGCCAGCACAACTTTGATCGGAATCACGACTGGCGACAATGTCGTGACGTACAGCGGCGACGGGACAAGCGGCCTCTATATTTGGGGTGCGAACATACGGGCGGAGGCGAGCCTTACCTCCTATGTGCAGGTCGTGGCCTCTCCCGTCGTGCGGGCGATCGATACAGCGGTGATCGCGAATCCGCGCGCGTTAGCGGATCAGTGCTGGATTGTGAAGGGCCGCACGCCGCGCAAGATTGGGGGATGTCCCGCTCTTTGTTGAAAATCG
>JABMNB010000290.1 GCA_013205335.1 Rhodospirillales bacterium | reverse complement strand
CAGGGCGTCGACTACTTCACCATCCATGCCGGCGTGCGGCTGGCGCATGTGCCGCTGACGGCCAGCCGCGTCACCGGCATCGTGTCCCGCGGCGGCTCGATGATGGCGCAATGGTGCCTCACCGAGCACCGCGAGAGTTTTCTCTACGAGCATTTCGGCGACATCTGCGACATCATGCGCAAGTACGACGTCTCGTTCTCCCTGGGCGACGGGCTGCGGCCGGGCTGCAACGCCGACGCCAACGACGCCGCGCAGTTCGCCGAGCTGGAGACGCTGGGCGAGCTCACCAGGGTCGCCTGGGACAAGGGCTGCCAGGTCATGATCGAGGGGCCGGGCCATGTGCCCATGCACAAGATCAAGGCCAACATGGACAAGCAGCTCCGCGAGTGCGGCGAGGCACCGTTCTACACGCTGGGGCCGCTCGTCACCGACATCGCCCCCGGCTACGACCACATCACCTCGGGCATCGGCGCCGCGATGATCGGCTGGTTCGGCACGGCGATGCTCTGTTACGTCACTCCCAAGGAGCATCTCGGCCTGCCGGATCGAGATGATGTGAAGGTAGGCGTCATCACCTACAAGATAGCGGCGCACGCGGCCGATCTGGCGAAGGGCCATCCGGCCGCCCGCCTGCGCGACGACGCGCTGTCCAGGGCGCGGTTCGATTTCCGCTGGCGCGACCAGTTCAACCTCTCGCTCGATCCCGCCACGGCCGAGAAGTTCCACGACGAAACCATGCCCAAGGAGGCCCACAAGACCGCGCATTTCTGCTCGATGTGCGGTCCGAAGTTCTGCTCCATGCGTATCACCCAGGACATCAGGGACTACGCGAAGAAGGGCATGGACGAGATGAGTGCCAGGTTTCGTGCCGGCGGCAGCAACCTCTACGTCGAGGACACACCTGCCGGGTGACGGACTTTAATTCGATGTCCGAGGGGGCTTTTCGACCCCTCGGACGTTGAAAGCCCGCTTCTCCAGGCTGCCGCCTTGCGTCTGCCATTTACGTGGGGGAGACTCCGCGGGCCCGGCTCGTATGTGAAGCGAGCTGTGTTTTCTGGGGTGCATTGGACAAATGAAGCGGCTGCGAACCCTCCTCGGGATCGGTTTCGGGCTGGCCATCGTGGCTGGCGCGGGCTGGTACATTTCGCAGTCCAGCACTGCACCGCCGGCCCGCCCGGCGGGCCGGTTTGCCGCCGGCGCCGCCGTCCCCGTGGGAGTGGCCACGGCCACCAGGGGCGATATTCCCATCGTGCTGCGGGCTCTCGGCACCGTGACGCCGATCCAGACCGTCAATGTGAAGACCCAGATCACCGGCCAGCTGGTCGACGTCTACTTCAAGGAAGGCCAGATGGTGAAGCAGGGCGACCTGCTGGCCCAGGTCGACCCACGACCCTACGACGTCGCCCTGCAGCAGGTGATCGGCCAGCAGCAGCGCGACGAGGCCTTGCTGAAGAACGCCCAAGCCGACCTCGAACGCTATCGCAAGCTGGTGGCGCAGGATTCGATCGCCCGGCAGCAATACGACACGCAGGTGTCGCTGGTCCGCCAGTACGAAGCAGCGCTGGTCGTCGATCAGGCCCAGGTCGATGCCGCCAGGCTCAACGTCGCCTACACGCGCATCGTCGCGCCGCTCACCGGCAAGATCGGCCTGCGCATGGTCGACAAGGGCAACTACGTCACCATGGGCGACGCGAACAGCATCTGCGTGATCATCCAGGTGCAGCCGATCTCGGTCCTCTTCACGATCCCCGAAGATTCCCTGCCATTGGTGCGCAAGCGCCTGAAGACGGGGGAGAACCTCGAAGTGCGCGTGCTCGACCGGTCGCAGAAGGTGGACCTGGGCGTCGGCCGGCTCGATACGACCGACAACGTGATCGATCTCACGACCGGTACGGTGAAGCTGCGCGCGATCTTCGACAATACCGACGAATCGCTGTTCCCCAATCAGTTCGTGAACGTCCGCCTGCTGGCCGACACGGTGAAGGATGCGGTCGTCGTGCCCGTGGCCGCCATCCAGCGCGGCCAGCCCGGCACGTTCGTCTATCTCGCGAAGGCCGACGACTCGGTCGAAATCCGCGTCGTCGAGCTCGGGGCAACCGACGGGGAGAAGGTGGCGATCCGCAAGGGGCTGCAGGTCGGCGATCAGGTCGTGGTCGACGGTGTCGACCGCCTGCGCGATGGCGCCAGGATCCGCAAGCCGACGCCCACGCCGCGCGCCCCGGCAGGACCGCCCGTTGCCAACGCGCGGCCCGATGGCCAGACGCAGGGTGCGCCCGCCGACGGGCAACGTCGGCGACAGCAGGCCAATGGCGATGGCGGCGGTGCGGGCGGGCCCAATCCGCCCGGCCGGCCGACGCCACAGACCAACCAATGACGTCGCCCGCGACATGAACCCGTCGCGGATCTTCATCGAACGGCCGGTCGCAACCTCGTTGTTCATGGTCGCGATCATGCTGGTCGGCATCATCGCGTATAAATTCCTGCCGCTGTCGGCACTGCCGCAGGTCGACTATCCGACGATTCGCGTGCTGACGCTTTATCCGGGCGCCAGCCCGGAGGTGATGACGACATCCGTCACGGCGCCGCTGGAACGGCAGTTCGGCCAGATGCCGGGTCTCAACCAGATGACGTCGACCAGCTCGGCCGGCGCCTCGTCGATCACCCTGCAGTTCGACCTCAAGCTCGGCCTCGACATCGCCGAGCAGCAGGTCCAGGCCGCCATCAACGCCGCCGGCAATCTCCTGCCGGGCGATCTGCCGTCGCCGCCGATCTACGCCAAGTTCAATCCGGCCGACGCGCCGGTGCTGACGCTCGCCGTCACGTCCAAGACCGAACCGCTCACCAAGGTCCACGACCTGGTGGATACGCGGCTCGCACAGAAGATTGCGCAGCTTCCGGGGGTCGGCCTGGTCAACCTCGAAGGCGGCCAGAAGCCCGGCGTTCGCATCAGGGCCAACCCGACGGCGCTCGCCGCCTACGGCCTCAATATCGACGACCTGCGCACGACGATTTCCAACGCCAACGTCAACACGCCCAAGGGCAATTTCGACGGGCCGGCGCGCGCCCTCACCATCAACGCCAACGACCAGATCACCGATCCCGAAACCTTCCGCGACATCATCGTGGCCTATCGCAACGGCGCGCCGGTGCGCATCCGCGACGTCGCGACCGTCGAGGAAGGCCAGGAGAACAACCGGATCGCCGCCTGGATGAACAACACCCAGGCCGTGATCGTGAACGTCCAGCGCCAGCCCGGCGCCAACGTCATCGAGGTCGTCGATCGCATCAAAAACCTGTTGCCGACGCTGCGCGAGACCCTGCCCAGTTCGCTGGACATCACCGTCCTCACCGACCGCACGCTGACCATCCGCGCCTCCGTCCGCGACGTGCAGATCGAGCTGTGCTTTGCGGTCATCCTGGTGGTGGCCGTGATCTTCGCCTTCCTGGGCGATGCGCGCGCCACGCTGATCCCCAGCCTTTCCGTGCCGCTGTCGCTCGTCGGCACCCTGGCGGTGATGTATCTCGCCGACTTCAGCCTCAACAACCTGTCGATCATGGCGCTCACCATCGCCACCGGCTTCGTGGTCGACGATGCCATCGTCATGATCGAGAACATCGCGCGCTACATCGAGCGCGGCGAGGACCCCAAGGCGGCGGCGCTCAAGGGTTCGCGGCAGATCGCCTTCACGGTCGTGTCGCTCACCGTCTCGCTGATCGCCGTGCTGATTCCACTGCTCTTCATGAGCGACGTGGTCGGCCGCCTGTTCAGCGAGTTTGCCGTCACCCTTTCCGTCACGATCCTGTTCTCGGCCGTGGTGTCGTTGACCCTGGTGCCGATGCTGTGCGCAAAGTTCCTGCGCCAGCGGCCGCGGGCGGCCACGGCGGCGTCAGCGCCCGCGAACCCGGCGGCGCCTGCCGAAGTCGATGCCATGGGCGCGGGCTGGTTCGGCCGCATCGTCGAGTTCTACGACCGTTGCCTGATCGTGGTGTTCCGGCACCAGGCGCTCACTCTGCTGGTCGCGATCGGCACGGTGGTGCTGACCGTGGTGCTCTACATCGTGATTCCGAAGGGTTTCTTCCCGGTGCAGGACACCGGCCTCATCCAGGCCGTGACCGAAGGGCCGCAGAGCGCCTCCTTCGCGGCGATGAGCGAGCGCCAGCGCGCGATGGTCGAGGCCATCCTGAAGGACCCCGACGTCGAGAGCCTCGCTTCGTTCGTGGGGGTCGACGGCACCAACCCCACGCTCAATTCGGGCCGCATGCTGATCAATCTCAAGCCGCGCAGCGAGCGCTCGCTGTCGGCCACCCAGATCATCCGGCGGCTGCAACGCGAGACCTCGTCGGTGCCAGGCATCTCGCTCTACATGCAGCCTGCCCAGGATCTCACGATCGATTCGGCGGTGAGCCGCACGCAGTACCAGTTCGTCCTGGAATCGGCCAACGCCAGCGAATTCGACGCCTGGGTGCCGCGCCTGATGGACCGGCTCGAGAAGCTGCCGGAGCTCGTCGACGTGACGAGCGACCTGCAGAACAAGGGTCTGTCGATGTTCATCCGGATCGACAGGGACGCCGCGGCGCGCTTCGGCATCACGGCCGCCACCGTCGACAATGTGCTCTACGACGTGTTCGGCCAGCGCATCGTCTCGACCGTTTACACGCAGTCCAACCAGTATCGCGTCATCTACGAGGTCGAGCCTGAGATGGTGCGCTCGATCGCCTCACTCAACGACCTCTATCTGCCGAGCTCGACGGCCGGCAAGCAGGTGCCGCTGTCGGCCATCGCCACCTTCGAGGAGCGCACCGCGCCGCTGCGGCTCGACCGGTTCGGCCAGTTCCCGGCCACCACCATTTCCTTCAACCTCGCGCCCGGGTTCGCGCTCGGCCAGGCGGTCGACGCCATCGTCGCCGCCCAGCTCGAGATCGGCATGCCGCGCTCCATCACGACGCACTTCCAGGGCGCGGCGCTGGCCTTCCAGAAGTCGCTCGACAGCCAGCTCCTGCTGATCCTGGCCGCGATCGTCACCGTCTATATCGTGCTGGGCGTGCTCTACGAGAGCTACATCCATCCGATCACGATTCTCTCCACCCTGCCGTCGGCGGGCATCGGCGCGCTGCTCGCCCTCATGCTCGCGGGCACCGACCTCAGCATCGTGGCCATCATCGGCATCGTGCTGCTGATCGGCATCGTCAAGAAGAACGCGATCATGATGATCGACTT
>JABMNB010000289.1 GCA_013205335.1 Rhodospirillales bacterium | reverse complement strand
TTCTACAACAACTGCTTCAAGAACGGCATCCTGCCGATCAGGATGCCGAAAGAGATCGTCGCCAAGCTGATGGACGATGCGAGCCGCGGCTCCAACGCCATCATCGAGATCGATCTCGAGAAGCAGGAAATCAAGGGCCCGGACGGCGGCACCGTCCACTTCGAGATCGACCCCTTCCGCAAGAAGTGCCTGATCGAAGGTCTCGACGATATCGGCCTCACGATGGAGAAGAAGTCGGACATCGACGACTTCGAGCGTCGCCAGACCGAGTCGCAGCCCTGGCTGCACGGCGCAACCTGAACATCGCACGGAAAAACCGCACAGTGTCATCCCGGCTCGCGTGGGGTACCCCCGCGAGCCGGGATGACACCGGGCTTCTGAACTGCAAGCCATACAATCAACGGAAGACCTGACCATCATGGCGTCCAATCGCAATCTGCTCGTGCTGCCCGGCGACGGTATCGGTCCCGAGGTGATGAACGAAGTCCGCAAGATCATTGCCTGGATGGGCAAGAAGCGCGCGATCGGCTTCGACATCACTGAAGACCTGGTCGGCGGCGCCGCGCTCGACAAGCACGGGGTGCCTCTCAGCGACGACGCCATGAAGACCGCCCTCGAGGCCGATGCCGTGCTGTTCGGCTCGGTCGGCGGCCCGAAGTGGGACACGGCGGACTTCACCAAGAAGCCCGAGCGCGGCCTGCTGCGCCTGCGCAAGGAGATGGACCTCTTCGCCAACCTGCGTCCGGCCAAGGTATTCGACGCGCTGGTCGATGCCTCGTCGCTCAAGCCCGAGATCGTCAAGGGTCTCGACATCATGATCATCCGCGAGCTGACCAGCGGCGTCTATTTCGGTGAGCCGCGCGGCCGCCACATCAACGCCGCCGGCGAGGTCGAGGCCTTCGACACGCAACGCTACACGGCTCCCGAAATCCGCCGCGTCTGCGCCGTCGCCTTCGAACTGGCCCGCAAGCGCAAAAACAAGGTCCTCTCCTCGGAGAAGGCCAACGTCATGCACACCGGCGTGCTGTGGCGCGAGGAGGCGACCAAGCTGCACAAGGAGAAGTACTCCGACGTGAAGCTCGAACATATGTACGCCGATGCGCTCGCCATGCAGCTGCTGCGCGCGCCCAAGGAATTCGACGTCATCGTCACCGACAACCTGTTCGGCGACATCCTGTCGGACGAAGCCTCGATGCTGACGGGTTCGCTCGGCCTGCTGCCGTCGGCCTCGCTCGGCGCGCCCGACGCGACCGGCCGCCGCAAGGCCCTTTATGAGCCGATCCACGGCAGCGCGCCCGACATCGCGGGCAAGGGCCTGGCCAATCCGATCGCCCAGACGCTGAGCTACGCGATGATGCTTCGCTATTCGTTCGACCTCGGCAAGGACGCCGACATGGTCGAGCTGGCCGTCGAGAACGTGCTCAAGGCGGGCTACCGCACCGGCGACCTGCTGGTGGGCAACACCGACGGCGTGAAGAAGGTCGGCACCCAGGAGATGGGCGACGCCATCGTCAAGGAACTCGACCGCCTCGCCTAAAGTCTCCACCTCACCCTGAGGAGCCGCGCATAGCGCGGCGTCTCGAAGGGTCGACAACAGGCGCGGTGCTCGTGCCCATGCTTCGAGACGCGCTCCTGCGGAGCGCTCCTCAGCATGAGGTTGGTTGTTTGATCGTCCTCGGAAACTTCTGATTCAGCGATCGACGTCGACGGCGCGATTCAGCGCCGTCGCGAACGAGGCCATATCTCCCGGCGAGAGGTCCGACACGGCACGCATGTCGAAACCGGCATGGCGCCATTCGGGGCTCCACCTAACGCAGGATCGAGCCCAGTACGCCGCGCAGCACGGCGCCGCCGACGCTGGCACCGATGGACGCCGCCTTGCCCTTGCCGAACACCGCCTTCGCCGCCTCGCGCGCGGCGATGGTGGCCATGCTGCGGCCGGCCGCCTTGGCGACCGTGATGCCCACGGAATCGCGCTGGCGGCCGGCCGGCACCTTCTTCGGCGCCGGTGTGGGCGGCTGTGGCTGGGGTTGTGCCTTCTTCAGACGCGGCTCCAGCCGAGGCGCCGGCGGGATCGGCTGCTCGACTTGCGGCGGCAACTCTGCCGGGCGTGGCCCCCATGGTCCGGTCGTTGCGGGAACGGTGGGCGGCACCGAACCATACTGGCCGCGGCGGCGCGGTGCCGGAGCAGGGTCGGGGTTCGCCGACGCCGCAACCCGCCCCGTCAGGATTTCATAGGCCGACTGGCGATCGACGATCCTGTCGTACTTGCCGGCCAGTGGACTTGCCGCCATCACCGCGGCGCGCTCGTCAGGCGTCGCCGGCCCGATGCGGCCCTGCGGCGGGGCGATGAAGCAGCGCTCGACCGGAAACGGCACGCCCTTGGCGTCGAGGAAGGACAGCAGCGCCTCGCCGACGCCCAGCTCGGTGATGGACTGCGCCGCGTTGAATGCCTTGTTGGGACGAAACGTTTCGGCCGCCACCTTCACGGCTTTCTGGTCGCGCGGCGTGAAGGCCCGCAGCGCGTGCTGCACGCGGTTGCCGAGCTGGCCCAATACGGTCTCCGGCACGTCGAGCGGATTCTGCGTGATGAAGTAGATGCCGACACCCTTGGAGCGGATCAGCCGCACGACCTGCTCGATCCGCGACAGCAGCGCCTTGGGCGCATCGTCGAACAGCAGATGCGCCTCGTCGAAGAAGAAGACGAACTTCGGCTTGTCGAGATCGCCCACCTCGGGCAACGACTCGAAAAGCTCCGACAACAGCCACAGCAGGAAGGTCGCGTAGAGGCGCGGGCTCTGCATCAGCCGGTCGGCGGCCAGGATGTTGATGGCGCCGTAGCCGGCGGGATCGCAGCGGATCATGTCGGTGAGCGCCAGCGCCGGCTCGCCGAAGAATCCCTCGCCGCCCTGCTGGCTGAGCGTCAGCAACTGACGCTGGATGGTGCCGACGGACTGCTTGCTGACATTGCCGAACTCGGTCGTCAGCGTACCGGCATTCTCGGCGACCCATTGCAGCAGGGTCTGCAGGTCCTTGAAGTCGAGCAGCAGCAAGCCCTGCTGGTCGGCCACCCTGAAGACGATGTTGAGCACGCCTTCCTGCGTCTCGTTGAGCTGCAGCAGGCGGGCCATCAGGACCGGCCCCACTTCGCTCACCGTCGTGCGGATGGGGTGGCCCTTCTCGCCGAACAGGTCCCAGAAAATCGTCGGGAAGGCGCGCCCGGCGTAGCCCTCGATGCCGAGCTGCCCGGCGCGCTCGAGCGCCCGCGGATTGTTGCCGCCTGCCTGGCTCACGCCGGACAGGTCGCCCTTCACGTCGGCCATGAAGACCGGCACGCCATAGGCGGAGAAGCCTTCCGCGATGGTCTGCAGGGTCACGGTCTTGCCCGTGCCGGTCGCGCCGGCAATCAGGCCATGGCGGTTGGCGTACTTCAGAAGGAGATACTGGTCGGCAGTGCTCGCTCCCACGAAGATCGCCGCGTCGTCGCTCATGCCGTCTCCTTTGTTTTCGCCCCGACTTTAGCCAAAGAGGGCCGTCCATAGTAGGTTAGCCCCATGTCCCTTCCTCGTCTCGCACTCGCCGTCATCGGCGACGAAATCGGTCCCTCCCTCGACGAAATGATCTCGTTCTGCGCCGAGCATGAGGTGCGACGCCTCGATATGCGCACGGTGGATGGAAAGAACCTGCTCGGCATGACTCTCGAGGAGGGCGGCAAGATCGCCCGCAGGATCGAGGCAGCAGGGCTCAGCGTGCCGACCCTTGTCTCGCCGCTGCTGAAATGGCCGGCGCCCGGCAAGGAAGCCGCGGATGGCAAAGTCGACTTCGCCTTCGATCCTGCCGACTGCCCCGCCGACGATGTGCTGATACACGCCTTCGACATGGCCACCGTGCTCGGCGCCGAACGGATTCGCGTCTTCAGCCACCTGCGCTATCCCGGCTACAAGCCGGCGGATCTCATCGGACGGTTCGAGCGGCTGACCGATCTCGGCCTCACCTATTCCGTGGTCGTCGAGATCGAGAACGAGCCGGCCTGCAACATTGGCTCGCTCGCCGAACTCGCCGATTTCTTCACCGCCATGGAGGAGGCCGTTGCGCCCAATCCGATGCCGGTCCAGCTGCGCCCGCTGGTCGACATCGGCAATGCCTGGTCCATGGGCGCGCCGCCGACCGACGCCGAGATCGCCTTGCTCGCCCCGCTCGTCGACCTCATTCATCTCAAGGATCGCGACCTGTCGGCCAGGCGCACCGTCCCGCTGGGCGATGGTGACGTTCCGTGGACCGCGGAACTCACGCGGCTGCTCACCGAAACGACCAAGGCCCGCAAGCCGCTCAAGCAGATCAACGCCAGCATCGAGACGCACTGCCCGCAGGACGGACGCAACGCGACCGCCCGCTCCGTCGCCGCCCTCCGCCGGATCGCGGCCGAGATCGGCGTCGAGGTCGTTTAGAGCCAGGAACGACTCACCCTGAGGAGCGGTCCACAGGACCGCGT
>JABMNB010000288.1 GCA_013205335.1 Rhodospirillales bacterium | reverse complement strand
GGCCTGGTCGATCTCGAAGCGCCGGCCGACGACATGCAGCGCCACCGGACGGCCGTCCGCCTGAGACACAATTCCCTTGGCGCGCAACACGCCGGTGCTGGGCGCCGTTAGGCGCCGGCCGAGTTCCATGACGTCGATGTCGGCGGGCACGTCCAGTTCCAGCGACTCGTAGAGCGACGCCGCGTCCGGTGCGCCGGGTGTCGTGAGCGTTGCAGACAAACGGGCCGGTGCGCCGTCGCGCAGTCCCAGCAGCAGGTCGGGCGCGATCTGTGCCCGTGTCGCGGGCAGAATCCGCGCCGTCGAACATGCCGTGGCAAGCCAGGCGAGCGTCTCCTGTAGCGAGGCCTCGTCGACGAGATCGCAGCGGTTGGCGACGACGAGGTCGGCCGAGCTGAGCTGGCGCGTGATCGTGTCGCCGAGATAGACGTCGTTCGCCTGGGTGCGCACCGTCTCGACATCCGTCATCACGACGATGCCGTCGATGCGATAGGGCAGCAGGAGCGTTACGGCGCTGGCCACCATGCCGGGCAGGGCGACGCCGCTGGTCTCCAGCACCACGCGCTCGATGTCCGGCCGCTGGGCGGGCAGCGCCATCAGCGTGTCCATTAGATCGGAGCCGTAGCTGCAGCAGACGCAGCCGCCGGAGATTTCCAGCGTGTCGCCGTTCGACGACACGATCAGGTCGCGGTCGATCGGCGTCGTGCCGAAATCGTTGACCAGGACGGCGAGCCGCTGACCATCAGCGGCGCGCAGCAGGCGATTGACCAGGGTCGTCTTGCCGGTGCCGAGATAGCCGCCGATCACCGTGACCGGCAGCCGTCCGGCTCGCCGCGTCTCGCTCACGCTCCGTTGGCGGGAAAGAGACGGCCGCCCTGGACGGTGCCCCAGATGCGCACGTCCTTGAGCTTCTCCGGCGCGATCTCCAGCGGATCGTCCTCCAGCACTGCGAAGTCGGCGCGCTTGCCGCATTCGATCGAGCCGACCTCGCCGTCGAGCTTCAGGGTCCAGGCCGCGCCCAGCGTGATCGTGCGCAGCGCGTCGGCCACGGAGATGCATTCGCTGGTGCCGAGCGTGCGGCCGCTGGCGGTGCGCCGGTTGACGGCGCCCCAGGCGGTGAAGAGCGGACCGAGCGGGGTCACCGGCGCGTCGGAATGAATGGCGAGGGGCACGCCGCTGGCCAGCGCGGTGGCGCAGGCGTTCATGCGCATCGCACGCTCCGGACCGACCGTCGTCTCGTAATGCTGGTCGCCCCAGAAGAAATGATGGTTGGGAAAGAGGTTGGCGCACATGCCGAGCCGGGCCATGCGCCGGAACTGGGCGGCATCGGCCAGCTGGCAATGCTGCAGGGTGAAGCGATGGTCGCGCGCCGGCTGGTCGAGCAGGGCGCCCTCGAGGCAGTCGAGCGCCATCTCGGTGGCCTGGTCGCCGTTGGTATGGCTGTGGACCAGCACGCCCTTCTCGAGGGCGAGTTTGTAGACGCCGGCGATCGCCTCGGGCGGCGTGTACCACAGGCCGTTGGGTGCGCCGTTGTAGTAGCCGGGCCAGCGAAGCCGCGCGGAGAAGCCCTGGATCGATCCGTCGACGAACAGCTTGATGGCGCCCAGCCGCAACCGGTCCGTCGATTTGGCCTTGAGCTTCACGGCGATGTCCACCACCTGCTCGGGCGTCAGCGCCTGGAAGCGGCGGAACGAAACGATGCGCACCGGGAAGCCGGCCTCGCCCGTGACGCGCGCCATCATCGAGACGGCGTCGTCCGGCAGCAGGTTCGCGAGATCGGTGGCGGTGGTGACGCCCTGGCGCACGCAGAGGCGGGAAAAGCGACGCAGCCCGTCTTCGTCGTTGGCGAGCGCTTCCCGGTCGAAGCCGACATGGGCGCCGACGATCGTCATCGCATCCGGACCCTTCAGCTCGCCGGTCGGCAGTCCGTCGTCGCCGAGGGGGATGCCCGGATGATTCACTCCGGGACGCAACAGGCCGGCCATCTCCAGCGCACGGGTGTTCACGTTGAAGATGTGGCCACTCGCATGCATCACGCCGACGGCGCGCGTCGTCGACACGCGATCGAAGTCGGCGCGCACGACACGGCGGTCACCGTAATAGATCGGATCGAGGCCCCAGCCGGCGAGCGCTGCGGTGGGCGAGCCGAGCTTGCGTTCGGCCTCCTGCAGGCGTGCCAGGACGTCCTCGATGGATTCGGCGCCGGGCCACACTTTGCCTTCGGGATCCATGCGGTCGAAGCGCCCGAGATAGGTGTAACGCCAGAAGGTGCCCTCGGCGGCGTGGCTGTGGCCTTCCACGAAGCCGGGCATCAGCACCTTGTCGGAGAAGCTGTCGTCGAGCGTGTAGGTGCCCCAGCCGGCAAGTTCCTCCAGCGGGCCTGCGCCCAGGATGCGACCGTCGCGCACGGCCACATGCGTGGCCTCCGGACGGGCGGGGTTCATGGTGAGGATGCGGCGGGCGCGGAAGATCGTGATCGGGCTCGGTGTCATGAGCCTGAGAGTATCGGTCACGCGGCCGTGAAGCCAACTGGCATCGCAAAGAAAGATGGCGGTGTCAGAGACACCGCCATCGGTCAATCAGCGCACCGTGTTCCGCGGCACGTCGCGGAAGGGCTTGGTGGTGTCGATGCTCGGCTCCTTGGGCATCTTGAGGACGCGCTCGGAGATGATGTTGCGTTGGATCTCGTCGGTGCCGCCGGCAATCGACGTGGCCGGAACCGAGACCAGGATTTCCGCGATCACGCCGTTCATCGGGCTGTCGGAGCCCGACAGCAGCGCGTCGGCGCCGGAGAGCTGTGTGTGGACGCGCGCGGCGGCGCGGGCGACATGGCTGGAGACCAGCTTGCCGAGCGAGCCTTCAGGCCCCTGCGGCTTGCCCTGCTGGGCGGCGGCACGAGCGCGACGGGCCGTCCATTCGGCAGCCTTGGACATGACCAGCAGCCGGGCGATCTCCTGGCGCACCACCGGATCCTCGAAGTGGCCGGTTTCCTTGGCCCGCTCCAGGATGAGATCAACTCGTCCGGCGCGCTGCGGATACCATTTGTAGGGCTCCATCGTGGTCGCGATCTCGGCGCGTTCCTCGTCGTAGGCGCGGCCCTTGCTGTCCGAACCCATGGCCCAGCTGCGCAGCCCGTCGGCGCCACGCCGTTCGTGCATCAGGGTCGTCGTCGTCACGGCCCAGCCGTCGCCCACGTTGGCGACCAGGAATTCCGGCTCGACCACGGCGTCGGTCATGAACACCTGGTTGAACGAGGCATGGCCGTTCATCTGCTTCAGGGGTTGCACGTTCACGCCGGGCTGGTGCATGTCGATGATGAAGTAGGACAGGCCCTTGTGCTTGGTCTTGTCCCAGTCGGTACGGGCCAGCAGCAGGCCCCAATGCGCGTGATGCGCCGACGTCGTCCAGACCTTCTGGCCGTTCACTACCCATTTGTTGCCCTGCATTTCGGCACGGGTGACGGCGCCCGCCACATCGGAGCCGCTGCCGGGCTCGCTGAAGAGCTGGCACCAGGTATCCTCTCCGGTGAGAATGCGGCGCAGGAACTTCTCTTTATGCAGGTCGGTGCCGTGCTCCAGGATGGTGGCGGCCGCCAGGGTGCGGATGCCCGCCTTGGCGACGCCAATCGCACCGATCTTCTGGAATTCCTCCTCGACCACGGGCACGAGACCGGCCGGCAGGTTGCGGCCGTACCATTCCTTCGGCCATGCCGGGACGCCCCAGCCCGAGTCGGCCAGTATGTTGCGCCACTCGACGAGGCCGAGTTCGGCATTCCAGTTGGCTTCCAGCCAGGCCCGGACTTCCGCGCGGACGCTCTCTTCGGTCAGTTCGCTCATGTTCCGTCCTCCCTCAGGCCGCCCAGCGCTGCATCATGAGTTCGCGATGATGATGGGCATCGCCCAGCAGCACCTCCGAACTCTTGGCCCGCTTGAACCAAAGATGGGTATCGTTGTCCCAGGTGAATCCGATGCCGCCATGGACTTGGATGGCGTGGACGGCCGTCTGCACGCAGGCCTCGCTGGCGGCTGCCTTGGCCAGCGACGCGACCGCCTCGACATCTTCGTCGCCGTCGTCGAGCGCGGCGGCGGCATAATAGGCCGCCGACTTCGCCAGCTCGACGTCGACCAGCATGTCGGCGTGCTTGTGTTTCATCGACTGGAAGGAGGCGATGGGCCGGCCGAACTGCATGCGCATCTGCGCATAGGCCAGCGCATCCTCACGCAGCCGCTCGGCGACACCCGCCATCTCGTTGGCGAGGCACACCGAAGCTTCGACCATGGTGCGGGCGAAGGGCGCTGCCGCGCCACCCGCCTCGCCGAGCAGGGTCGCTTCGACGCCTTCGAAGTCCAGCCGGGCCAGCTTGCGCGTCGCGTCCATGACCTTGAGGTTCCGCCGCTCCAGTCCCCTGGCGTCCCCCTTGACGGTGAACAACGAGAGGCCCGCGTCGCCCGAGGTGCCGGCCGCACGCGCCAGCACGACGATGAGATCGGCCGTGTGGCCGTCCAGGACGTAGCTCTTGTGGCCGTCGAGCTTCCAGGTATTGCCGGATTGCGTGGCCGTCATCTTCGTGGCGGCGGCCTCCCAGTGCGCGGGATCCTCGACCCAGGCGAGGGTCGCGATCGTGTCGCCCGATGCGATGCCGGGCAGCAGCGCCTGCTTCTCCGCCTCGGTGCCGGCATTCAGAATGGCGCCGCTCGCCAGGACGGCTGTCGAGAAGAAAGGCGCACAGAGCAGCGCCCGGCCCATTTCCTCGAGCACGATGCCGAGTTCGCCGAAGCCGAACCCCTGGCCGCCATAGGCCTCGGGGATGCGCACCGCGCTCAGGCCCAGCTCGACGTTGAGCTTGCGCCAGGCGGAGGGCTCGAAGCCGGCGTCGGTTTCCATCAGGCGCCGCACCTCCTTGGTCGGCGAGCGTTCGGCCAGGAAGCGACGCAGGTTGGTCCTGAATTCTTCCTGCTCGCTGGAAAAGCTGAACTTCATCGACAAATCCTCCTGCTGCCGATTTTAGGCATTGGGAGGCATGATCGGAAGCGCCCCGACTCTTCGGGGACTGCAGGGCGAGACGCCGCCGAAGCGGCATACCACCTCCTGGCGACCTCACACGTCGAGCAGGTCGATATGCACGGTCGACGGATTTTGTGCGCCGGTAGCCACGAAACCGAAGCTGGTCTCGCCGTCGTGGGCGATCGCCCCGTTGTAGGAGGCGTTGCCGACGACGTAGCCGCTCGCATCGTGCGACACGATCACCGCATTCCAGATGTCGGTGATCTGGTTGGTCGTCTCGATCTTGACCTGCCAGCCGGTCGTCGCGGCCGTCCCGTCATTCTCGAGCGTGACGCTGCCGTTGAAGCCGCCGGACCAGGAATTCACGATCGCGAACATGGCCTCCAGGTCCCCCGAGCCCGCGGGCGGCGTCGGATCGTTCGGCTCCGGCGGCGTCGTTGGTGTCGCCGTATCGTCGTCGACGATCGTGCCCGTGCCGGTGGCGCGCGAGATCGTGGCCCCCACGGCATTGCTCAGCACGATGCCGAAATGTTCGTTGCCCTCGACCAGCGCGTCCGGCGTGATCGCGATGGTGATCGTCTTGCTCTGTTCGCCGACGGCAAAGGTGAGGGAACCGCTGCTGCCCGTGAAGTCCGCCAGGCCGGCTTCGCCGACGACGGTGTGATAGTCCACGGTCACCTCTTGCGTCGCGGCCTGCGAAAGGGTGAGCACGAAGGAGGCGGTGGGGCCGCCGGGCTGGCCGCCGCCATCGGACGGTGCGTCCTCGTGAAACTGGTACTCGATCGGCGTCAGGTAACTCATCTTCGTCTGGTTCACGCCGTTCCAGTTGTCGGTGAGGATGCCGCCCGTGTCGCCCGAGTTGGGATTCCAGGACCAGTAGGTCCAGCTCGGTCCCTTTTGTCCCGCCGCCAGGTCGGACGTGCCGTTATTGTCGAAGTCGCCGCCGAGATAGGAGGTGATCGCCTCCAGCCACGGCGCGTCCTTGGGATCGACCAGCTTGGTGCCGAACTCGCCGATCCACACCGGCGCGATGCCTTCCCTGTAGATGTATCCCCACATCTGGTCGAACTTGGCGGGCAGGTTGGCCGGGAAGTCGGCACCCTGGAACCACGGCTGCTCGTAAACCGAGTTAGGGTAGTCGTGCGCCGAGTAGACGAGCTTGTTGTCGAGCGCGAGGTCGATCGGCCGGTCGCGGACGCCCATCAGGTTGCCGCCCCACCAGTAGTTCTGGCCGTTATAGGTGCCGACGCCCTCGACGAAGATCAGCCAGTTGGGATTGACCGTGCCGATGGCATTGCCGGCCGTTTCGGCCGCCATCGCCCAATCGTTCGCTCCGCCTCCGCCCCACGTGCCGTTGTACGGCTCGTTGTGCAGGTCCGCGCCGATCACCGCCGGATCGTCGGCGTATCGCGCCGCCAGCATCTTCCAGTCGGCGACCCAGCCGGCCTGCGTGTACTGGCTGTTGTACCAGAGGCCGTTCTCCGACGTGCCGGCGCCCGAGTTGCTGCGATGATGGTCGAGGATGATCTTCAGTCCGACCTCGCCGGCGTAGTCGACGATCTTGTCCATGATCTGCAGCGCCGACAGGCCCCGAAGGTCGGGATTCTTGTTGAAGTCGATGCCGTTGGGCGCCGCATTCGTATGCAGCATCTCGCTGGAGAAGGGGAGGCGGATGGTGTTGAAGCCGAGTTCCACCATCTGGTCCATCATGTCCTGGTAGCCGCGCGTCCACAGCCCGTGCGGGGTCAGGGTCGAGGATTCGAAGCCGAACCAGTTCACGCCGGCGATCTGCACCGTATGGCCGGCCGCATCGACGATCTGGTTGCCCGAGGTGCTGAGCCAGCCGGGCGCGGCGCCGGTGCCGGGATCGCCCTCGATCACCGACGCATCGGAGATGCCGAGCGTCGGCAAGGTCGATGCGTCATCGTTGGCGATCGTGCCGATGCCGGTCGCATCGGCAATGGTGGCGCCGGTTGCGCTCGACAGGACGACGCTGAAGGCTTCGTTCGCCTCGACGATCGCATCGCCGATCGTGGCGATCTGGATGGTCTTCTGCGTCTCGCCGGCCGCGAAGGTGAGCGTGCCCGACCGGGCGACGTAATCGCTGCCGGCCAGGGCCGTGCCGTTTGCCGTATCGAATTGCACGGTGACCGGGCCGGTGGCGGCAGAGGACAGGCTCACGGTGAAGGTCGTGTATCCGGGCGCCGCCGCGCTCCCTTCGGCCGTGGAGGCGTCATTGATCGAGAGCGACGGCAGGGCGACGGTGTCGTCGTTGACGACGGTGCCAACGGCGCCAGCGTCGCTGATTGTGGCGCCGGTCGGCGAGGAGAGATAGAGCCGCATCGTTTCGTCGGTCTCGATTGCCGTATCGCCCGTCACCTGGACATGGACGACCTTCGAGGTCTCGCCGGCCGCAAAGGTCAGCGTGCCGGTCTTGGCGACATAGTCGCGGCCGGCCTTGGCTGTGCCGTCGCCGGTGGCGTAGGCGACCGTGACCGGCCCGGAGGCCGCCGTGGTGAGAGTGACGATGAAAGCGAGGTTGCTGGTGCCGTTGTTTCCTTCCGTCACCGTGGCGTCGGCGACAGAAATCCTCGTATCGTCGTTGACGATCGTCCCGACCCCGAGACGATCGGCGATCGTGGCGCCGATCGGCGAGGTCAGGTTGATCTTCAGCGTCTCGCTGCCTTCGATCACCGTGTCGCCCGTGACCTTGACGTTGATCAGCCTGGAGGTCTCGCCGGCCGCGAAGGTCAGCGTGCCGGTCTGGGCGATATAGTCCTGGCCCGCCTTGGCGGTGCCGTCCGCGGTGGCGTAGGTCACCGTCACCGGATTGGTGGTCGCTTCCGAGAGCGTGACGGTGAAGGAGAGGTTGCGTGTCCCGCTGTCGCCTTCCCTCATCGTAGCGTCCGCGATGGCGATCTTTGGAACGATGGCGTCGTCGGTGAGGATCGTGCCGATCGCCGCGCCATCGGCGATGGTGGCGCCGGTCGGCGAGGACAGGTTCAGCGCAAGGGCTTCGTTGAGTTCGGCGACCTTCTCGCCGTTGACCGTGACGCTGATCGTCTTCTGCGTTTCGCCGGCCGCGAAGGTGATCGTGCCCGACCTGGCGACGTAATCCGGGCCTGCCGTCGCGGTGCCGTTGGCGGTCGCATAGTGGACCGTCACGGGTCCGGTGGCGGCCTGCGAGAGGTTGACCGTGAAGTTCATCTGCTTCGTGCCGCTCTGGCCCTCGACGATCGAGGCGTCGCCGACCGTAAGCGTCGGCAGGACCGGTGCCGGCTCCTCGCCCGCGCCGTTCAGCAGCACGCCGCTCGCGCTGGTGCCGCCGCTGGTGCCGGGAGTCGCCTGGAAGCCGAAGGTGACGTTGCTGCCGGCCGAGACGTCGGCATTGTAGGAGGCGTTGCGGACGACATAGTGGTTACCGACGCGACTCACGATGTCGGCTCCCCAGATGTTCGTGATGGCGAACGCGGCGTCGAATTCGACCGTCCAGCCGTGGATGCCGGCCGTTCCGCCCTCCACCGTCATGTTTCCAATGAAGCCCGAACCCCAGTTGTCTTTGACAGTGTATTTGACGGTCGCCATGTTGCCCTCTGCTCCCTACGTGCTGCGTGCGCGATAGATGCCATCGACTTGACGGCGTTTCATCGGCGGTCCGACGACTAATCGATGAACGCGGCAGGAAAGTCGCCGAATGTCGCGTGCCTGACGCGCAGGGGATGCTTGCCTGAGAACGCCAAATACCCAATCTTCGGCGGGAATTCCGCTGCCTCCTCCGGAGCCTTCGATCTTGTCCGCATACCTGCTTGCCCGGTGGAACGGTCTGCCCTTGTTCTGGCGCGCTCAGCTGGCGGGCTGGGGACTCTTCGCAATTGCCGACGTGATGGCACAGCGCGTCGCCTATCACAGCTATGCGGTCGCTTTCACCCGGACGGGTCTCATTCTCTTCTGCCTGGTCGTGATCTCGACAGCCATGCGAACCGTCTATGTCACGCGGTCTTTCGCCCACCGCGTGTCGGTCGTCGGCGTGGCGTTGATCGCGCTTCTCTCGCTGCTGGGTGCCCTCGTCATCGCGAGCATGATCGTCCTCGTCCACGAAGCGCTTCCCTGGATCGTGCCGCCCGATCGCCGCGGCGTCGAAGAGTTTTTCGTCCCCTTCGTGCATTACTTCTTTGCCCTTACGGGCTGGAGCCTTGCCTATTTCTGGCTGCGCGCGGAGATGGCGGAGCAGGCGCAGCATCGCAAGGCCATGCACGCGCAGGCAGAGACCCTGCGGGCTGAACTCGAACAACTGCGCCTGCAACTCGATCCGCATTTCCTCTTCAATGCCCTGAACGGCGTAGCCGAGGAGATTCCCGAGCATCCGGCTGCGGCGCTGGAAATGCTGCGCAACCTCACCGCCTATCTCCGCCATTCGCTCGACGGCATCAATCACACGGTCGTAACGGTCGAGAGTGAAGTTGCCGGCTTGATGGCCTATCTCGGCGTCCAGAAGGCGCGCTTCGGCGACCGTTTGCACACCCGCCTCGACATGATGCCCGAGGCCACGCGATGCCGAATCGCGAGCTTCCTCCTGCAGCCCCTCGTGGAGAATGCCGTCAAGCACGGCAGGCGCGACGATGTGCTCTACCTCCGCGTCGACATCCGCGTCATGGGCGAGACGCTTCATGTCGAGGTCGAGAATACCGGCACGCTCGACACGACAGGCCCAACGGCGCGACGCCCCCGTCCCGGCATCGGGCTGGAAAACGTGCGCCGGCGTCTCGCGCTGCACTATCCGGACCGCCATGTCTTCACCTTGCACGAGGTCGGCGCGCGTGCCTGTGACAAGAAGGTGATCGCGACGCTCGAACTGCAGGGTGAGCCGTGCGGGTCCTGATCGTCGATGACGAACCACTGGCCCGCAGCGCCATGCGCCGGCTGCTCGCGGCTCATCCCGACGTGGAGATCCTCGGCGAGGCCGACAGTACCGAGACCGCCCGCGCGCACATCGCGAGCCTGCAGCCCGATCTCATCTTCCTAGACATCGAACTGGGCGGCGGAAGCGACGGGTTCGACCTGCTCGACTCGCTGGAACGGCCGCCGATCGTGGTGTTCGTCACGGCCTTCGCCGAACATGCGGTGGAAGCCTTTGCCGTGAATGCCGTCGACTATCTCCTGAAGCCGGTGGAGCCTGTCCGCCTCGAAGCGGCGCTGACAAGGTCGGCGCGGCAACTTGCGCTGTCGGTGCTGCCACCCGGGCCGGAAGTGATCGAGCTCAGGACGCCACGTCGGACCTTGTTCGTCTCGCCGGCAGAGATCGTGGCGATCTGCGCCGACGGTGACTTCGCGCGCGTCTTCGTGGCGGGGCAGCCGCCGGTGATGATTCTGCGCACCCTGTCGCATTTCGAGGGCGTGTTGCCCGCGCCGCCCTTCCTGCGGCTGGGCCGGTCGGTGATCGTAAATCGGGACCGCTTGCGCAGCCTCGAGGAGCCGACGCGGTCGACCGGCCGGCTCGTGCTCGACGGCATGGACTATCCGCTGGCAATCGGCCGCGCCGCGATGTCGCGCCTGCGCGAGGTGCTGGCGTCGGACAAAAGATGATGGACTGCCGATGACGCTTTCGGCCGGTCTGGCATCGAAGCTGCAAGGCTTCTGCCGCGATCGTCGCGGGAGGAGCCAATGAAAGCCGTCGTCATCCATGCCATCGGTGGACCCGAGCAACTCGTGCTGGCGGAGCTGCCGGATCCCGTTCCTGGCCCGGGGGAGGTGCTGATCGACGTGGCCTATGCCGGCTGCAACTGGGCCGACACGCAGGTCCGCATGGGCATCTATCCGCATCCCATGACCTATCCGATGATCCTGGGCTTCGAGGTCTCCGGCACGGTCGCAGCGCTTGGTCCCGGCGTGATGGGTGTGAAAGTGGGCGACAGAGTCGCGACCTTTCCTGAAAAGGGCGGCGCCTATGCGGAGAAATGCGTCGCCTCGGCAAGGGGCCTCATCAAGCTGCCCGATGCGGTCGGCCTCGACGTCGGGGCGGCCTTTCCCATCCAGGCGCTGACCGCCTGGCACATGATGTGGACGATCTACGGCGGCATCGGGCCGGGCGATACGGTGCTGGTGAATGCGATCGGCGGCGGGGTCGGGCTGATGTGCACCCAGCTCGCCGTTCGCGCCGGCGCGCGCGTCATCGGCACGACAGGCACACCCGGCAAGGAGGCGAAGGCGCTGGCCTATGGCGCCTCGCGGGTCGTGGTGACCTCGCGGGACGATTTCGAGCCCGCCGTTCTCGACTTCACCGGCGGCAAGGGCGTCGACCTCGCCATTGATTCCTACGGCGCGACCATGCTCGACCGGACGTTCGGCGTCGTGAAGATGCTGGGCCACATCATCAGCATCGGCGAGGCCGAGGGGCAGCCCTTCAAGAACATCCGCGAGCGCATCCTGCCGCGCTCGCAGACCTTCACCCGCCTGCATCTCGGCCATATCGACCAGGCATCCCCCGAATGGCGGGCCGGCGTGGAACAGGTGCTTGCCGCCCTCGCGGAGGGTTGGCTCAAAGTTCCGATCGAGGGTGTGTTCGCCCTGGCCGAGGCGGCGGACATGCACCGCCGCCTCGAAGGTCGGGGAGTCGCCGGCAAGCTTCTGCTGAAGGCGGCCGGCTAAGCCTCCTCTCCTCCCCCGTCACACGGGGGAGGAGAGGAGGGGGGAAGCAACGCGATGATTGTCGTTCCGGAAGAGATCAGACCTGTGGCTCTCCCCCTCCGCCCTTCGGGCACCTCCCCCGTATGACGGGGGAGGCTTTTGATCTAGCGGTCCAGCCAGACGTCCTCGAATCGCCAGTTGTTGTAGATGCTGTTGGTGTGCAGCGTCACGTTCTTGACGTACGGCTGCCAGCATCCAGCGACTCGGCCGTGACTGATAATCGGCCGCGCCACGTCCTCCTGCAGCTTGCGATCGATCTCCCAGACCATTTCCTGCCGCTTCTTGCGGTCGGTCTCGCGGGACTGTTGGTCGAAGAGCTTGGTCATCTCCGGATTGCAGTAGTTGTTGTAGTTGCGCAGAGAGCCGCAGGCATAGCCCTCGAACAGGGTCACGTCGGGATCGTCGACCGCGCTTCCGGTCAGGTTGAGCGCAACGACATAATCCTTCTTGAAGACCCGGTTGTAGTAGACGCTCGTATCGATGACCTCGAGCTCGGCATCGATCCAGATCTGCTTGAGCTGGTCGATCAGGATCACCGCCGGGTCCTTGAAGGTGGCGATGTTGCGGGTGCTGACCTTGATCTTGAGGCGCTTGTCCGGCCCGTAGCCTGCCTCCTTCATCAGGGCCCGACCTTCTTCGCGGGCCTTCTCCACGTCGCCATAGCCGATGAGGTTCTTGAGCTTCTCCGGGGGCAGGCCCCATACGCCGTCCGGCGGCGGCAGCAGGGCGCCGCCCATCTGACCCTCGCCCTCGCTCAGGATCTTGATGAACGACTCGCGATCGAGGGTCAGCGCCATGGCGCGTCGTATCTTCGGGTCATCGAAGGGGGCGACCTCGCGATTGATGATCAGGTTGGTGCTGACGCCGCTCTCGCGCATCGTGCACTGCGCCTGGGGCGCGTCGCGCTTGATGTTCTTTAGCAACGGCACGGTGACGTCGGCGGGGAACGTCATGTCGAACTTGCCGGCGATGAATGACAGCATGCGCGTCGAGCGGTCCGCGATGATCGAGAAGTCGATGGCGTCGAGGTAGGGCCGCCCCGGCTTCCAGTAGTCCGGGTTCTTCACCAGCTTGATGCCCTCGTTCATCTTGAAGTCGGCCAGCTTGAACGGGCCGGTGCCGACCGGCTTGCGCCGCATGTCCGCTGCCGGCACATGACAGGGATAGATCGGCGTGTAGCCCGAGGCGAGCAGCGCGAGCAGCGCAGGCTGCGGTTGCTTCAGGTGAAAGGTCACCTCCGATGGTCCGTCCGCCGTCACTTTCTCGACGTTGCCGTACCAGGCGCTGCGCGGATTGCGGCGCAGCTTGTCGGGCGTGAGGATGAGATCGAAGGTGCAGGCGACGTCGGCGGCCGAGAACGGCTTGCCGTCGTGCCACTTCACGCCGTCGCGGGTCTTGAAGACCAGTTTGCGGCCGTCTTCCTTTGTCTCCCAGCTCGTCGCGAGGTCAGGCACGATGGAATCGAAGCTGTTCCTGGGGACGTTCTGATCGAAGATGACGAGGTTGTTGTAGAGCGCCATGAAGGGGACGGCGACGGAGACGGTTGATTCTTCATGGATCGAGGCACTGGGCGGCGTGTCCATGTGCTGGATCTTCAGCACGCCGCCATATTTCTGCGCCCAGCCGGCGCCTGTTGGTGCAATCACTCCCGCCACTACGCAAATCAACGCGATACACCCATTCGGGATCTTCATGTTGTCCTCCCAGTGCCGTCTGTTGTTCGTTCTTTTCGCTCCGAATCGTTTGCAGTGAGAGCGAAGCCTAGACCCGTTTCAGTCGCTGTGTCGACTGGACCGGCATCTCTGCTATCGTTCGCCCGCAAATCATCCCGAGGAGACGCCTGTGACCGCTGCCCCCCAACGTCTGCGCGCCCTGCTGGCCGAGCCTGGCCTCGTCGTCATGCCGGCGGTGTGGGACGGCCTCACGGCGAAGCTGGCCTTCGGCGAGGGCTTCAAGACGGCGTTCCTCTCGGGCTCGTGTGTCGCGGCGAGCCGGCTGGGCGGACCCGATCTCGATCTCGTCTCATTCGGTGAAATGTTCGATTCCTTCAACATGGTGCACAGCGCCGCGCCCGACCTGCTGGTCCTGGCCGACGGCGATCATGGCTACGGCAATGCGATGAACGTCCAGCGCACCGTCCGGGCCTATGGTCGTGCCGGTGCCGCGGCGGTGCTCATCGAGGACAAGATCACGCCGCGCGCGCTCACGGCCGCCGGCAAGCCGTGCCTGCCGCGCGAGGAAGCGCGCATGAAGGTCCGCGCCGCCGTCCAGGCCGCCAAGGAGTCCGGCATTCTGGTGCTGGCCCGTACCGATTGCCGGCCGACGCAGGGTATCGACGAGGCCGTGGCGCGCATCGAGATGTATGTCGAGGAGGGTGCCGATATTTTGTTCCTCGACTCGCCGGCCGACGACGACGAGATCAGGCGCGGCGTTGCCGCCGCCAAGGGGCGGCCGTCCTTCGCGGTGCTGTCGCCCGGCGCGCCGCGCGCCACGCCTTCACAGACGGAGGCCGCCAGGCTCGGCTTCAAGATCGGCACCTATCCCACCGGCATGCTCTCACCGGCCGCGGCCGGCATGAAAGCGGGGTTGGCCGCGCTCAAGGCCGGCGAGGCGGAGAGCAAGAGCGCATTGTCACCGGCCGATCTGCGCGCGACCCTGGGCTATGCCGACTACGACGCCGCGGCCAAGCCGTTCATCGTGAAGGCCTGACGTTTCGCTGCGTTGCGCTGCTGCGCGGGCCGGGAGTATTCACCGAGCCTGTCCGGGTCCTCGAGGGTAGTTGAGTCCATGAAGCGCAAAGCCAGCAAGGCGTTCGTCCATCTCGGCGCCTCTCCCATTCACGGTCTCGGCTGCTTTGCCGACAGGGACATCGGGAAGAACGAGGCCGTCAGGGTGTGGGACGGCAAGGACAGCCGCTGGATCCCGCTCGCCAGGGCGCATGCCTCGCCGCAGGTCCAGCTCATCAAGCGCTTCGGCATCCGCAGCACCGGCGGCTATTGGGCGCCGCTCGACTTCCTGCGAATCTCGACCGGCTGGTACATGAACCACGATGCCGATCCCAACATCGGGTCCGACGATGGCGATGTGACCTACTACGCGTTGCGCGACATCAAGGCGGGCGAGGAGCTCACCATGGACTACCGGCTCATGGACGAGCGCCATGACAATCTCAGCCGCGACGAGGTCGTCCCGGCCGCGTCACGGGCGAAGTCGCGCCGCCGCCGCTGAGGTCCGGGCCCCGCACTCGGCAACCCGGCGCGCGTCCCGCCGTTCGCTCATTGTGAGTGAACGAGGAGGCCGACATGACCCACGATCCCGATCCCAAGCCCCGCGGGCGTCACGACGTTGATGTCGAGCGCGGTTCCGCGACAGAGGAGCGTGCGCCCGCGCGCGAGACCGGCACCTCCCGGACCGTCGAACCGGAAGATGAGGACCGTCGCGTGCGTCCGGGAGAGAAGCGGCCGCAGGGGACGATGCCCTGAAATCGGCAGGTGCTAGAGGTAATCCTTCTCGAAATCCTCGCAGGACAGGCCGAAAGCGGAGAGTCCGTCGGCCAGGTGGTCGGCAAGTAGGGGCTGACCCAGCAGGTAGGCCGAGGTCCGCTCATTGCGGGCGTCCCGCGCCGTGCTCCTTAGATCCTCCCAGTCCTCCAGGTCGCCGTCGCCGCGGCCAAGCCACATGAGAGCTACGAGTTCGACCTGCTCGTCTTCGTCGAGCGCTTCGATGAAGGCGACGAGCTCTGCCTCGATCGGATCGTCCTCGTGGGCTTCCAGGATCGAGACCGCGCCGTCGTCGGTGGCATTCGAGCCCGAAGCTGGATCCGTCTCCACGTCCTGCACGTCGAACTCACGAGCCTTCACGATGATATGGCAGACCCTGTCGGTCGCGATCGCAAGCGCGGGCGGGTTCGGCATGATGGCATCGGACATGGCTGATCTCCGGAGGGGCGGCGGTACAGGCGCTCCAACGCTGTCACCCCGCGTTCGTTCCTGGCGCGGCGGCTTTTCGGGGGCCAGTTCCGTGCCGGACCGCCCTCGTGGAAGCTTCGGACCGGCAGGCCTTCCTCTCACGCAGCGGCACTCCTGCGAAAGGAGGGGGGTGACGCCGGCTCTTTGCAGTTCTAATGCTGACACCCAGCCTTGTTGGAGCCCAGACCGTGTCGTTACCCACGCCGTCCACCCTCGCCCCCTCCGACCTCACCCCGGCCATAAACGTCCGTTTCGACGGGCGGCGCCTGCGCAGTGAACGGACGCGACACCTCATCATCGAAGCCTATCTCGCGCTGATGCAGGAGCATCGGCGCATGCCGACGTCGGCGGAGATCGCGGCCCGGGCGGGTTATTCCGTGCGATCCATATTCGAGCGCTTCTCCGACCTCGATGCGTTGAGCCTCGCCGCGGCGGACTACGCGATCGCACTGGCACAAGCCGAGGCTGAGGCGCGCGATATCGAGGGCGACCGCGCCACCCGCATCCGCTCGCACGTGCGCACCCGGGCGCAGGCCTGCGAGAAATGGCTGCCGCTGTGGCGAATGCTCACGGCCAAGCCGGTCGAGGAACAGGTCCCAGAACTCCGGGCGCACGTCCTCGCCGCCCGTCGCGGCAATGTCGAGCGGCTCGAGCTGATGTATCGGCCGGAACTCGCGACCCTCGACCCGCCGGTTCGCGAGGCCCTGGTCCTGGCACTGGCGATGCTCACCAGCTTCGAAAGCTGGGGGGCACTGCGCGACGATTTCGGCGTCGCCGGCGAGGCCGCGCTCGACATCTGGGTCACCGCCATCGACCGTATGCTGCCGCAAGAGCTCTGAACGCGCGCGGCAACCTCTTCTTTCTGTCTTCGTTGTCCCCCACGCGCAAAGTGTGCGACCGTGAGGGAGTAAGCATGCCGCTGGGTTGGACGCGCAGCGACGAGTTCCAAATCCTTGCCGTTGTCGGGCAAGGCGACGTCACGCGGCAGGATATCGAGCACTACCTGATCGCCACAGTCCGGGAAGGGATCAAGTCCCACGCCAAGCTGGTGGATGTCACGGAGGGCAATCTCAGCCTCAGTCGCGAGGACCTCGAGTCAGTGGCGCGAACGCTGCTCGAGCACGGGGCGGACGGCGGCGCCGGTCCCGTCGCCCTGGTGGTGCGGGGCGCATTGAATGTCGACATGGCGATATTGTTGAAGCAGCGGGTCGGTCCGAGACCGTTCCGCGTCTTTACCGATCCGCTCGATGCGCGCGGCTGGCTCATGACGCCTGTGAAGCCCCTGCCTGTGAAATCCCTGCCTGTGAAGCCCCTGCCTGTAAGGCTTGTGCCTCAGCTGCCCAGCGCCGCCAGATAGGCTTCGGCGCGGGCGAAGTCCTTGGGCGCTCCGGCGAAGCCGACATAGCCATCGGGCCGGATGAGCCGCAGCGCGGTGGCGTGCGCGGGATCTCGGGCCGGCGCCGCCATCACCAGCCTGGGAAATTTGGCCGCAAGGGCAGTGACGAGTTCGGCCGGCCCGAGTGCCGTGAACTTTCGGCCGCCGGCGCCAGCGGGCAGCCGGTTCGGCCATCGCTCGCCTGACTTTGGGCCATCCGCGATATGGCTGCTCTTGTCGGTGAGAGGGCTGTCCGGATAGCCGATGTCCACCTCGGCGAGTTGGTCGGCGATCTTGTGCCGGATCTGCGGGAAGCTCGCGGCAATCCGCAGGATCGTGTTGCGCATATCCTGGAGCAGCGGATTGCTCAGCGTCGCCGCCTCGGTCATCAGGCCCGCATTCTTCAGGACGCGGTCGCCGACGGCGGTCCGCTCCCGCGAATAGCTGTCGAGCAGCGAGGGCCCGGCGGCGCCCGCGATGACGAGCGACAGTTTCCAGGCGAGATTGAAGGCGTCCTGCATGCCGGTATTCATGCCTTGGCCGCCCGCCGGACTGTGGATGTGGGCGGCGTCGCCCGCCAGGAACACGCGGCCCTTCGAGTAGTCTCGCACCTTGCGCTCGTTGATGCGGAAGGCCGCGAGCCAGACCGGGTTGGACATCACGATGCCGGGCGAGCCTCGATGCGCCATCAACCGATTGATCTCATCGAGCGTCGGATCGGGATGAACCTCGCCATCCTTTGCCGGCCCCAGATTGGCAATCACCCGCCAGCGATCGCCGACGATGGGAAAAAACGCCAGAATACCGTCGCGGTGCCAGTAGATGTGCAGATGGTCCGTGGGGTCGAGCCCGGCGATATGACCGTCGGCCAGCGCCCAGTGGGACTGCAGGGTCGAGCCTTCGAACGAGAATCCGAGCCCATGCCGCACCGCCGAATGGGCGCCGTCGCAGCCGACCAGCCAGTCCGCCTCGACCGTTTCGCGCTCGCCGCTCGGCCTGGTGAGGGAGGCCTCGACCGACGTGCCCCCGTCGGTGAAGCCGGTCAGTTCGACGGTGCGCTCGACCGTCACGCCGGAAGCGGCCAGCCGCTCCTCGAGCACCCGCTCGGTTTCGCTTTGCGCGATCATCAACGCATAGGCGATCCGGCTGTCGATCACGTCGAACGAGACCTTGGCCATGACTTCCGTGCCGGTCGAGATCCACGCGCCGTGCGCCTGCATGCCAGCCGACATGAAGTCCTTGGCATAGCCGGCATCGTCGAACAGTTCGAGTGTGCGGCTCCACAGGACGAGAGCCTTGGACTTGTCGGTGCGCTGTGCCGACTTGTCGACGATGCGAATGGGAATACCGTGGCGGACGAGCTCGTTAGCGAGCGTGAGGCCGACCGGGCCCGCACCCGCGATGAGCACTTTCGGACTGTTGCTCAAGGAACTCTCCCCGACGTCTCTCGAGAGAAGCTTAGCGCCCCCTCCGGGGTGGGGCCAATCGGTCCTTGCAAAAGCCGCGGTAAAAGGCCATATGCAGCCGGTCGATAGACGGACAGACGATTTGGTCCGCGCTTCCGGTTTT
>JABMNB010000287.1 GCA_013205335.1 Rhodospirillales bacterium | reverse complement strand
CCGTCACCAACTTTCGACCATAGCTCGGACGAATGGAAGCCCGGCGAGAAGCTCGTCTACACAAAGTTCGCCAAGTACAAGCCGCGGACCGAGCCGATGTCGGGATTGTCCGGCGGCAAGGTCGTGAGTGTCGATCGTGTCGAGTGGATGTGGATTCCGGACGCCGAAACCCAGGTCAATGCGCTGTTGAAAGGGGAGATCGACTATCTGGAAAGCGTCTCGTCGGATCACCTGCCGCTGATCGAGAAGGACAAGGGCATCCGGATCATCAAGGGCCGTGTTTCCAACCAGTACGCATTCCGGCCGAACTGGCTTCTGCCGCCCTTCAACAACGAAAAGATCCGCCAGGCCGCAGCTCTTGCCCTCAACCAGGAGGATTTCCTGCAGGCCAATATCGGCGACAAGCGTTTCTATCAGACCTGTAAGGCGATGTTCACCTGCGGCTCGCCCCTGGCGACCGACGCCGGCATGGCGGGGCTGGTCGAGGGCAATGCCGCCAAGGCCAGGGCGCTGCTGGCCGAGGCGGGCTACGACGGCACGCCCGTTACGCTGCTGGCGCCGACGGACCTGGGCGTGATCAAGCAGCTCGGCCCGGTCGCCAAGTCGCTGCTGGAGAAGGCCGGCTTCAAGGTCGATATGGTTTCGATGGACTGGCAGAGCGTGATCGTGCGGCTGGCCAAGAAGGTGCCGGTGTCGGAGGGCGGCTGGAATGCCTTCTCCACGAGCTGGTCGCAGGTCGACATCCTCGACCCGCTGATGACGCCGTTCCTGATCGCAAGCTGCGACAAGGCCCGCGCCGGCTGGCCGTGCGACGAGGAACTGGAAAAGCTGCGCGACAGGTTCGTGAAAGCGACCACGGAGGCCGAGAAGAAGGCTGCGGCTGCCGCCGTCCAGGAGCGGGCCATCAAGGTCGTGACCCACGTGCCCCTGGGCGAATGGTTCGGCGTGAGCGCGGTGCGCTCCAACATCGGGACGCTGACACAGCCGCCGCCGGTGACGGTCTTCTGGGGCGTCACGAAGAAGTAGGTCTCTCGCTCTCAGGTGAGGCGAGCGGTACTTTGCTCTGCTCGGGTGCTGGAGATTGCTCTGCCTGCAATGGCACTGGCTCTTGCAGCTGCACGACGTCGTTCCGGGCAAATTTGTCATCGAGACGAAGTGTGGGACCTCACATTTGAATGCTTCAGATTGGGGTCAGTTGATATTTTAGGTGAAGACTGGCGGGCGGGTGAACCAGCTCAGACTTCACATTAACTTCGGAGGATATCTTCTGGGTCGCCCCTCCGGGTTGGCGAGCCAAGCTGATGTTTTGCGTCAACGACCAGGTGACGCTTGAGTGTGAGGCGGAATTAGCATTTTAGAACAAAGGCTTGCCAGAATCGGCTAATGCGCCGAAAGCTGGCGGATGCCGGAACCGTCTTTCCTCGGCGGGCGGTTTCCGCCCCATCGGATCATCGCCGGCTGGTTGGGCTCGGCGGGCTCGGCTCGATTACTCGCCTACGCGTTGGCTGCGGAGGCGCAATTCGCCCCGACGCGCCTGGCCCAGGAGGGCACAGGCCGCCTCGAAACACTGACCCGGAAATCCTCCGTGCTGAAGGATCTGGGGGCCTTCGCGGGGCCGCTCCGCCGCAAGGCGCTGGCCCTGCAGTCGGAACTCGAGGCGGACTTCGAGATGGCCCACACGCCACCCAACAGCACACAGATAGAATTGGTGGCCCATGGCGATGGCGCCTTCTACCGGCCGCATACCGACACGTTCACTGGCGACCAGTACACGCCGGGCGGAAGACGCCGTCTCACGATGGTCTATTACTTCCATCGCGAGCCCCGCCGGTTCACCGGTGGCCGTCTCAGGATATTCGATCTGGGCGGCGGCGAGACGATCGATGTCGAGCCGGTCCACGACAGCCTGCTCGTCTTCCCCTCGACGGCGCGTCACGAAGTCGAGCTTGTATCCTGTCCCGACGGCGAGTTTGCCGATGGCCGTTTTGCCGTGAACATCTGGCTCTGCGGTTGACGGCTACTCCGCTGCGTGCAGCTCGGCCGCTTTCTCAGGCGCCTGCGGCTCGACCGCGCGCCTCGTGCGCTTGGCGGCATCCTCGGCCTCCCAGCGAACGGCGATCTCGGCAAGCTGGTCCATGACGCCGTCCAGCTCCCCGCCGCGCTTGGTGAGGGAGTAGGTGACCTTGGGCGGAATGGTCGCCTCGTAGTCGCGCTTCACCAGGGCCGCACCTTCCAGCGTGCGCAGGCGCTCGGTCAGCATTTTGGCCGAGATTCCCGAAACCCGGCGCTTCAGCTCGCCGAAGCGCTGCGGCCCATGGGTCCTGAGATTGTAGAGAATGTAGGTCGTCCACGGCCCCATGAGCATGCGCAGGATGAAGTCCATTGGACAGGTGACGCTCTCCTTGGCCTGGGCGCTCGTGGCGCCAATCGGAGTGATGGCCGGGGCAGGGAGTGAAGTGGAGGCGGATGTGCTCATCAGGAAAATCCCGCAGGTTACGATTCGGTACTTACTAGTGAATATATAGGAACTCTACCCGATGTTTCCAGTCACTTTGTGAAAGCAAATGATCTGACGCGACAAGAGAGTTCCTTCTGCAAGGAGTGCCGAGACGGGCAGGTCATCATGGCTATCGGCGCTTCGGCCCTGCTCGAGCCCTCGTCGAGGCCGTCGCCGCAGGAGTACCGGCCGTCCTTGGCTCCGGCTGTCAGTCTGATCCCGGTCGCCGAGACGGGGGCCCGCGCGGCCGAACTCGGAGCCGCCGATGCCATCATCTTCGTGAGCCCGGCTACATGGCCGCCGCGTCGCCGGACCCGCTCAGCGCCGGCGCGAAGCGCCTCTGGCCGAAGCCGCCTGAGCGGCACGCATCGTCCCATCAACAAAAAGGGGACCCCTGCCGCCCTGGCAAGGGTCCCCAGATCCGTCGGTGACGGACGTTATGCGGTTACTTCTTGGTAATGTTCCACATCACCGGCACGGGGCCGGGCAGCCAGCCGCTGATGCGGTCCTTGCGGTAGGCACCGAACGCCTTGTACTGGCCGAGCACGATGTAGGTGGCCTGATCCATCACCCGGTCGGAGACGGCCATGGCGATCTCCTTCCGCTTGGCCGGGTCGGCTTCCCTGGCGTAGGACGCGCGAAGCTTCTCCATCTCGGGATCGCACGGCCAGCCGAACCAGGCCTTCTCGCAGCCGCCGCTGGTGAATGAATTGCCGGCCGGGCTCTCGGTACCGACCGTGACGGTCGTCGTGTAGAAGATGTTCCAGCCGCCCTGCGCCGGCGGATCCTTCTTGGCGCGGCGCGTCACGACCGTCTGCCAGTCCATCGACTGCAGGTCGACTTTGAAGCCGACCCTCTCCAGCGCCTGCTTGCCGACCGGCGGAAGCTGGTTCGAGGAGAGCAGGTCGGTCGCATGCATCATGACGATCGGCGTGCCGTCATAGCCGCTCTCCTTCAGAAGCTGGCGCGCCTTCTCGAGATCGGGCTTGATCAGCAGGTTGCCGTAGCTCTTCTCGTAGGGCGAGCCGCACACCAGCGGCGCGTTGCAGACCCGGTAGATCTCGGGGTCGCCCACCTGGGCGCGCAGGAAATCCTCCTGGGCGATCGCATACATCGCCGCCTGCCGGGCCTTCAGGTTGTTGAACGGCGGGTGGAGGTGGTTGAAGCGCATGATGATCTGGCTGCCCTGTGCGTTCCAGCCGTAGAGTTCGACGTTCTTGTCGGCCTTCAGCAGCGGGAAGAGATCGGGCACCGGAATCTCGATCAGGTCGATCTCACCCTGGATCAGGGCATTGACCGCCGTACTCGGGTCGGAGATCGCGAGCCATTCGAGGCGGTCGATCTTCACCACCTTGCCGCCGGCCAGCATCGAGGGCGGCTCGGCGCGCGGCTTGTACTTGGTGTTCTTGACGTAGACGACCTTCTCGCCGGGCTTCCACTCGTCCTTCTTGAAGATGAACGGGCCGGAGCCGGTGTAGTCGTCGATCTGCTTGAACGGGTCGGTCTCGGCGACCTTCTTGGGCATCATGAAGGGCACGGTGGAAGACGGCTTGCCGAGCGCGTCGAGGACAAGGCCGAACGGCTCCTTGAGGACGATCTGGAAGGTCTTGGCATCGATGGCGTTCATCGTGCCGACCGAGGCCATCATCTGCTGGCCGAGGGAGTCGCGGGCGCCCCAGCGCTTGATCGAGGCGACGCAGTCCTCGGCGGTGACGGGCTTGCCGTCATGCCATTCGAGGCCGTCGCGCAGCGTGAAGGTCCAGGTCAGCTTGTCGGCCGAGGCCTCGTACTTGTCGACCATCTGCGGCTGGATGCGCGCATCGGCATCCTGGGCGAACAGAGTGTCGTAGATCATGTAGCCGTGGTTTCGGGTGATGAAGGCGGTCGTCCAGATCGGGTCCAGGACCTTCAGATCGGAATGGGCGACCATCCTCAGGGTCTGCGCCGACGCCGGGGCTGCGACAGCCGTCGCTGCCGTCGACAAGGCCAGACAGGCCGCAACCTGTCGCAATCTCCGCATAACGTGCATGATTATCTGTTCCCTTTTCCAACACCCAACGTCACACAAGCTGCCACGAGCCGGACGAGGAATAAAGCTATGTCGATGCCGACGATTTTCGTGTCCCACGGAGCGCCGACGCTCATCCTGAGCGACGTGCCCGCACGGACCTTTCTCGCAGGCCTCGGCCAGAAAATTCCGCGCCCGACTGGCATCGTGGCGGTGTCGGCCCATTGGGACACCGACATGCCGGCCGTATCGATCGTGCGCCGGCCCGACACGATCCACGATTTCTACGGATTTCCCGAAGAACTCTACAAACTGCGCTATGCTGCTCCGGGTGCACCGCAGCTGGCCGAGAAGGTCGCGAAGCTCACCGGCGCTGCACACGATCATCATCGCGGCCTCGACCACGGCGCCTGGGTGCCGGCGATGCTGGCGTGGCCCGAGGCCGACATCCCGATCTTCCAGCTCTCGGTGCAGTCGGCCCTCGGTCCGGCGCATCACATCGCGCTCGGGCGAAGGCTCGCCATGCTGCGCGAAGAGGGTGTGCTGGTGATGGGCAGCGGCAGCGCCGTCCATAACCTGCGTGCGCTCGTGCGCGGCGGGGCGTCGGAGCCCGAGCCGTGGGCGCAGGCCTTCGACGACTGGCTGGCCGAGACGCTGGAGAAGGGCGACGAGGCCGCACTCGCCGATTATCGCGCGCGAGCCCCTTACGCGCGCGAGGCTCACCCGACCGACGAGCACTTCCTGCCGCTGCATGTCGCGTATGGAGCGGCCGGCGAAGGAGCGCAGGGCCGGGCGCTCCATCGCAGCTTCACTTTGGGGAACCTGTCGATGGCCGCCTACGCGTTCGGGTAGGCGCGTTCATGCGCCCCGGCGGCATGTTCCAGTGGGCCGAGCGTCAAATCATGAGGTCGTAAACGTGCGCCGCATGCGCGGTGTCCAAGGCCGCGGTCCATTCCGCGACGGCGCTGGCATCCTTGGCGGCGATATTGGCCAGGGAGAGCTCCGCGAGCGCGACCTCGGTCAGCGTGTAAGTCTGGTTGTTGCCCTCGATGGTGATGACGGTCGAGCCGTTCATCTCGGCGATGGAGAAATTGTCCTTGGCCATCCAGCTGAAGTCGAGCGTGTCGAGGGCGGTGTCGAAATTGATCGCCTTGTTGGTGCCCCAGGCCCAGGTGATCGCGAATGTATCGGCCTTTCCATTGCCCACATGGCCCTGGTCCGGCTCGCTATCGTCATTGACGATGGTGCCGACGGCGGTCGCATCGGCAATGGTGGCGCCGCTGGCATTGGAGAGAGTGACGCCGAAGGTCTCGTTCCCCTCGAACACGGTGTCACCGCTGATATCCACATGTACCGTCTTCGAGGTTTCGCCCGCCGCGAAGGTGAGGGTGCCGTTGGTGGCCGCATAGTCCGAGCCGGCGGTCGCCGTGCCGTTTGCGGTGGAATAGGCCACCGTCACGGGCCCCGTGGCGGCCTGGTCGAGCGTCACCACGAACATGAAATGGGCATGATTGCCGTTGTCTTCCGCCACCGAGAGGTCGGCGATGGAGAGGGCCGGCAGGACCGGGGCGCGGTCGTCGTCGATGATGGTCCCGATGGCGGTGCCGTCGGCGATCCTGGCGCCGGCGGGGCTGGAGAGGTTGACCGTGAAGGTCTCGTTGCCCTCGGCAAGCGCGTCGCCCTTGATGTCCACATGTACCATCTTTGAGGTCTCGCCGGCGGCGAAGGTGACGGTGCCGCTGGAGGCGACATAGTCCGAGCCGGCGGTCGCCGTGCCATTGGCGGTGGAATAGGCCACCGTCACAGGCCCCGTGGCGGCCTTGTCGAGCGTCACCACGAACATGAAATGGGCATGGTCGCCATTATCTTCCGCCACCGAGAGGTCGGTGATGGAGAGCGCGGGAAGCACACCGCCCTCGCTCCCGATTACGCCGTCGGTCGCCCCGGACGCCCCCGCCACCGTGCCTCCGCCGGCAATGGGCAGATTGAAGTCGACGATCTGGGCGTTCGATGCCTGCCCCATGCCGATCTTGCCGGACACGTCGTCCTCGCGGACCTGGGTGAAGGTGAACTCGAAATTGGCCGGGGAGAGGTCGGCCCGTGTCACGCCGAGCAGGATGAGCTTCTGGCCCGTGCTGAGATCCGCAATGACCACGCCTTCGCTGCTGTCGGTCATCGAGAGGTTCTCGCGGCTGCCATAGAATTTGAAGCTCACCACGTCAGTCGAGGGATCGAAGGCGACCCGGTCCACCTGCCCGACTTCATGGGAGCGCATGTAGACGGTGTCGGCGGCGAGCACCGGTCCGTTCTCCCAGGCGAGCGCGCCGCTCAGCGCCTCGCGCAAGTGATCGTTGTCGATGAAGCCGAAATTCTCGACCGAGAGGTCGGCGAGTCGGACGCCCTGCACGATCACCGTCTCACCGCTCCAGGGGCTCCTGAAGCCGAAGCCCTGGGGCGTGTCGACGACGATGAAGGAATGGATGTTGGCGTTGCCGAGGTCGATCTTGTCCACCGCCGGATCGAAGCCGACGATATCGGCGCCGCTCACGGAGCTGACGAGATAGACCTTGCCGAGGCCATCGCCCGGATCCTGTTCCGTGTCGTCGTCGGTGATCTGCGCCACTGCCGTGGCGTCGGCGATGGTTGCGCCGGTGGCGTTGGAGAGGCTGAACGAGAAGGTTTCATTCGCCTCCACCACGGTGTCGCCATTGACGACCACATGCACCATCTTCGAGGTTTCGCCGGCCGCGAAAGTCAGTTTTCCGGTGAGCGCGGCATAGTCGGATCCCGCGGTCGCGGTGCCGTTGGCGGTGGCGTAGTTCACCGTCACGGGGCCGGTAGCAGCCTTGTCGAGCGTGACGACGAACATCAGCTCGGCGGTGCCTGAATTCCCCTCGCGGATCGAGACATCGCCTACCGAGAGCGCGGG
>JABMNB010000286.1 GCA_013205335.1 Rhodospirillales bacterium | reverse complement strand
GCCCTGGCGGCCGGGAAGCTGGAGGGAATCGAGCGCATCGACCTGACCGGATCGGGTGCCAACACGCTGAGGGTCAATAGCGCAGCCGTTCTGGGCGGTGTCGGCGCCGTGACGGGCGGCGAGCACGTGCTGACCGTCCTCGGCAATTCCGGCGACGCGGTTCTGTTCGCGGAGTCGGGCTGGACGAAGACCGGTTTCTTCAATGAGGACGGAACCCTGTTCGACCGCTGGCAGCGTGGCGATGCGATCGTCGACGTCCAGCAAGGTGTCAACGTGGGCGTAGCGCTGACCGGCGGTCCCGGCAACGATACGCTGGATGGCGGCGACGGCGCCGACAGCCTGGACGGTGCTGCGGGCGCCGACACGATGACCGGCGGCGCCGGCAACGACGCGTACTACGTCGACGATGCGGGCGACGTGGTGGTCGAAGAGACCGGCGGCGGCAACGACCTCGTGAACACGACCCTGTCGGCGTATTCGTTGGGCGCGAATGTCGAGCGTCTCAGTTTTCTAGGTGCAGGCGCCTTCACCGGCACCGGCAACGAACTTGCCAACCGCCTGACCGGCGGCGCGGGCGACGATACGCTGAATGGCGGCGACGGCGCCGACAGCCTGGACGGTGCTACGGGAGCCGATACGATGACCGGCGGCGCCGGCAACGACAGGTACTACGTCGACGATGCGGGCGACGTGGTTGTCGAAGAGACCGGCGGCGGCACCGACCTCGTGGACACGACCCTGTCGACGTATTCGTTGGGCGCGAATGTCGAGAATCTCAGATTCGTCGGCATCGGCGCCTTCACCGGCACCGGCAACGAACTTGCCAACGGCCTGACCGGCGGCGCCGGCGACGATACGCTGAATGGCGGCGACGGCAACGACACGCTGCAGGGCGGCGGTGGCGCCGACACGTTGGATGGCGGCGCCGGCAACGACACGCTGAACGGTGCTGCGGGAGCCGACACGTTGATCGGTGGCTGGTCGGCCGACAAGTTGACGGGCGGCGCCGACGCCGACGTCTTCGTGTTCCGCGACGCCCGGGACTCGACCCGTACGTCGCGCGACACGATCTACGACTTCACGGTCGGAACGGACAGCATCGACTTCACGCAGATGCTGACCGGTTTCCATGCGCTGCAGACCGTGACGTCGGCACCGGCGACCATCGACGCCGATTCGCTGGTGGCCGTCGTCTCTGGCGGGAACACGGTGCTCTACGTCAACGATACCGACGCTTCCCAGACCATCAGGAATGCCAGCATGGAGATCTTCCTGAGGGGCGTCACCACGCTCGGCGACGCTGACCTCGACTACTTGCTGATCTAAAGTGTCATCTGGCTGACTTCGCAGAGGTTCACTCGACATGGATGAAGGAACGGCCGCGGCGACGGCGATCGATGTTGCGACGGAAGACAGGCTGAAGGCCGTGTCAGATGGCGCGGCCCCGCCCACTGAGAAGGCAAAGCCGGCCTTCGTCGCAACCACCTCGCGGCATTTCCCGAGCTGGCTGGCCGATTCGGGTGGCAGTCTCGCGGTCTCGACCTACCAGAGCGGCAAGGTGATCCTGATCGGTACCAACAGGCAGACGGGTCGACTGTCGGTGTTCGAACGCACGCTGGAGCGGCCGATGGGCATGGCCTTCCGCGACTCGCGGCTGGCCATCGCGTCGATGATCCAGATCACGAGCTTCGTCGATGCCGCTGGCGGCGCGCCGGGCACGGCCGGTTACGACGCGCTGTTCGTGCCGCAGTCGGCGAGCTACACCGCCGATCTGGACGTTCACGACGTCGCCTTCGGCGCGGATGGCAGGCTGGTCTTCGTCAACACGCTGTTGTCCTGCCTCGCGACCACAAGCGAGACTCACAGCTTCAAACCGCTGTGGAAGCCGCCCTTCATTTCGCGGCTGGCGCCGGAGGATCGGTGCCACCTGAACGGCCTGGCGATGCGCGATGGCGAGCCGGCCTATGTCACCTGCGTGGCCGAGACCGACGTCGCCGACGGCTGGCGCGAGCATCGCACGGGCGGCGGTGTCGTGGTTGATGTCGCCTCGGGCGAGGTCGTGTGCCGCGGTCTCTCGATGCCCCATTCGCCACGCCTGCACGAGGGCCGGCTCTGGGTGCTGAATTCCGGCGCGGGCGAGGTGGGCACGGTCGACCTGCGCACCGGCCGGTTCGAGGCTCTGGCGTTCTGCCCGGGCTACCTCCGGGGGCTCGACTTCGTCGGCCCTTACGCGCTGGTGGGACTCTCCGAGCCGCGCGAGAACCGCACCTTCGCAGGGCTGCCGCTGCAGGAACGACTAGCCGCGGCCAAGGTCGGCCCGCGCTGCGGCGTATTCGTGATCGACACACGGACGGGAGATGCCGCGCACTGGTTGCGGCTCGAGGGTGCGGTCAACGAACTCTACGACGTCGTCTTCTTGCCCGGCCTGACGAGGCCGATGATGATCGGCTTCAAGAACGATGAGATCAGACGGACCGTTTCGATCGAATAGCGATCACCCCAGCGGATTGCTCAGGTCGACGCCGTACTGCCTGGCGTTCTGCGCCATGTAGTGGTCGCGGCCGTGGACGGCCTCGCCGCGGACCGCGGCATCGACCATGTCGATGAAGGTGTGCCAGCCCATGGCGTTCAGCTTCACGAACGATTCCAGGACCGGCAGGTGCTCGAGCGTCAGCAGGGTGCCCTCGACGGAGGCCGCCAATGTCAGGATGACGTACGATTCGGGGTAAGGCGAGGTCGCGTCACCCGTATTGTACACGTTCCATGTGTAGGCCAGCCGGCCCGGCGGCTGCCATTGCGTGACGACCCCGCGGATGTGGCCGCCCATCAGCGAGACGGCGCCGCCGACCCGCGGCTCGATCTTGCCTTCACCGTACCAGCCGGGCAGGCGACCGGTGTCGGCCAGGAAACTCCACGCCTGCGCGGGCGGTCCGGGAAGGTGTCGCTCGAAGCGCACCATATGCGCATGGGTGAATTGCGCGCCGTCGCTCATGGACTTTCCCGCCTCTTGCCTTAAAGAAAACGCCGCACATGAACTACGATTCTTTCAAGACTGCGGGCGACGACGTCGTTCGCGACGGCGCCAGCTCCGAGGCCTATCGGCAACCGGGCGACTTGGTCGATTCACAACACCCGATAATCGTGGCCTATGCAAGGCGCGTGGCCGGCGAGGGTAGCGACCGGGACAAGGCGCTGCGCCTCTACTACGCCGTGCGCGACGAGCTGCGCTACGATCCCTACAACACGCCGATGAAGCGCGACGCCTATCGCGCCAGTACCACCGTGGCGGCCGGGCACGGTTACTGCGTGAACAAGGCGGGCGTCCTGGCCGCGGTCTGCCGCGCTGCCGGCATCCCGGCCCGGCTGGGCTATGCCGACGTGCGCAATCACATGACGACGCAGCGGCTGTCGGACCTGATGGGCAGCGATATCTTCTACTACCATGGCTACACCGACGTCTGGCTCGACGGGCGCTGGGTCAAGGCGACGCCGGCCTTCAACCGCGAACTCACCGACAAATTCGGTCTGAGGCCGCTCGACTGGGACGCCGTCGGTGATTCGATCTATCACCCGTTCGACCTCAGCGGCCGCCGCCACATGGAGTATCTCGCCTATCGCGGCGTGTTCGCCGACATCCCGTTCGACGAGATTCGCGGCGCCTTCCGCCATTATTACCCGCGCCTGACGCGGGCGCAGGAAGAGATGGCGCTGGGCGGCGATTTCGGCGCGGAGGGTGCAGCAGAAGCAACGGCCGGGGCGAAGACCAAGTGAATCTTGCGCCGCGGTCGCCCGCTTACATCGCTCTTCTGGTGGCGCTGGGCAGTTTCGGTCCGCTCACCATGAGCATCTACACGCCGGTGATGCCGTCCGTCGGCCACGAGCTGCTGGCGACCCCGGACAACGTGAAGCTGACGCTCACCACCTACATGCTGGGCTTCGCGGTGGGGCAGCTTTTCTACGGCCCGCTCAGCGACCGCTACGGGCGGCGGCCGGTCCTGCTGGGCGGCCTGCTGTTCTTTGCGATCACCAGCTTCGCCTGTGTCTTCGCCTCGTCGATCGGCGGGCTGATCGGCTTGCGTATCCTGCAGGGGCTGGGCGCTGCGTCCGGCTCGGTGCTGGGTCGCGCGCTGACGCGCGATGCCTACACGTTCAAGGAGATGCCGCTGGTCATGAGCTGGATCTCGCTCGGCCAGAACATCGCGCCGTCGCTGGCGCCGACCATCGGTGGGTTTCTCGGCGAATGGGCGAGCTGGCGGGCCACTTTCTGGTTCGTGGGCGGCTTCGGCTCGATCCTGTTCCTGGTGACGCTGGTGGGTCTCCGCGAGACCAACAAGTTCCGCAGCGATCGCATCGACATTGCGAGCCTGCTGCGCGGCTCGGGCGAAATGCTGCGCGACCGCCGTTTCCTTGGCCACATCCTGCCGCTCGGCTTCGCCTTCGCGCTGAATTTCGGGATGCTGGCCGGCGTGCCCTTCATCCTGCAGGAAAGCATGGGCTTCAGCCCGCGCGAGTTCGGCCTGATCGTACTGCTTTCGGTCGGCGGCTTCACCCTGGGCACCTTCGTGAACAACCGGCTGGTCGGCCGCGTGGCGCCGGTCGACATCATCATGTTTTCGGGCTGGTTCCACGTTGCGGCATTGGTGGGCATGGCGGCGCTTTCGCTGGCCGGCATCGTCACGTGGTGGGCCATCGTGGGCCCGCACATGCTGCTGAGCTTCGGTACGGGCATGATCGTGGCCAACGCCAATGCCGGCGCGGTCGGCATGTATCCACGCCTGGCCGGCACCGCCTCGTCGCTCGCAGGTCTGGCGCAAATGGGCATGGGCGCCATGGGCACGGTCGCGGTGGCCGCGCTGACGGTGGTCGGTAGCCGCTATCTTGCGATGCCGATGGTGATCGGGCTCGCGCCTTTCGCTATTGCAACGGTGTTGAGCGCACGACTCTTGCGTGGCGAGCCGCGGGCCCCGAAAGTGGATCAATAGAAGAGGGAGTAGAAGACTATGGCGAACATGCTGAAGGACAAGGTCGTGCTGGTCACCGGCGCAGGCGGCGGCATCGGCCGCGAGATGGCGCTGCTGGCGGCACGCGAGGGCGCCAAGGTGGTGGTCAACGACCTTGGTGGCTCGGTCGACGGCGAAGGCAGCGGGAATGTGAGCCCGGCCCAGAAGGTCTGCGACGAGATCGCGGCGTTCGGCGGCCAGGCGGTGCCCAACGGCGACAGCGTGGCCGATCCGGCCGGCGCGGAGCGCATGATCAAGGCCGGTGTCGAGAATTTCGGCCGTATCGACGGCGTGATCAACAATGCCGGCATCCTGCGCGACCGCATCTTCCATCGCATGAGCCATATGGACTGGAAGATGGTGATCGACGTCCATCTCAACGGCTCGTTCAACACCAGCCGTGCTGCCGCCAACTACTTCAAGGAGCAGAAGTCGGGCGCCTTCGTGCACTTCACCTCGACCTCCGGTCTCGTCGGCAATTTCGGCCAGGCGAACTACTCGGCGGCCAAGATGGGCATCATCGGCCTGTCGCGCTCGATCGCCCTCGACATGGCGGCGTTCAACGTCCGCTCCAACTGCATTTCGCCGTTCGCCTGGACGCGCATGATCGGCACCATTCCCGCCGATACCGAGGCGCAGAAGGCGCGCCTGGAGCGCTCCAAGAAGATGACCCCCGCGAAGATCGCGCCGATGGCGGTGTTCCTGCTGTCCGACGCGGCCAAGGACGTCTCCTCGCAGATTTTTGGGGTGCGCATGAACGAGATCATGCTGTTCAACGCCAATCGCCCGGTACGATCCGTGCATAATTCCGAAGGCTGGACCCTGGAGGCGATCGCCGAGCACGCCGTGCCGTCGATGAAGCCTTACTTCACCGACCTGAAGCGCTCGCCCGAGTACTTCACCTGGGATCCGATCTAGGTCGCGGAAGCCAACAGCCCCTCATCCCGGGGAGACACGCCATCCGGCGATGTCTCCTCGGGTTGAGGGTTGCCAACCGGAGTGAAGAGAGATGGCCGTCGAGCGCATGAAGAACGAGCCCGGGATCGATCCCAAGGAAATACTGGAGGGTATCGTCGAGTGGATCGAGATCGAGAGCCCTAGCCACGACGCGAAGGCGGTCAATGTCATGGTCGACAAGGTCGAGGGCCAGTTCCGCGACCTCGGTCTCGAGCTGGAGCGCATCCCGGGGCGCGACGGCTTCGGCGATATCCTCGAGGCGAGGACTCCGCCGGAATGGAGCACGGGCGAGGGCAAGGGCATCCTGGTCCTCGCCCATCTCGACACGGTCCATCCGATCGGGATGAAGGAGAAGGAGCTGAAGATCCGCCAGGAAGGCGACAGCGTCTTCGGCCCCGGCATCTACGACATGAAGGCGGGCGGCTACATCGCCTACTACGCGCTGCGCCACCTGATCCGCCAGGGCAAGCGCACCCGGCTGCCCGTCACCTTCCTGTTCATCCCTGAGGAAGAAGTCGGCAGTCCGACCTCGCGCGCGCGCATCGAGGAGGCGGCCAAGGGCCACAAATATGCGCTGGTCATGGAGCCGGGGCGCGACGGCGACAAGGTCGTGACCTCGCGCAAGGGCGTCGGCCGCTTTACCCTGACCGCCAAAGGCCGCGCCGCCCACGCCGGCGTGCGCCACGAGGACGGCCGCAGCGCCATCCTCGAAATCGCGCGCCAGATCGTGCGTATCGAGGAGAAGACCGACTATGCCCGCGGCATCACCTGCAACGTCGGCCTGATCCGCGGCGGCTCGGGTGTCAACGTGACGCCGGCCGAGTGCTCGATCGACGTCGACCTGCGGGTGCCCAGCATGCAGCTCGCCGAGGAAATGACGCACTGGTTCCTGAACCTCGAGCCGATGACCAGGGAGGTCGAGCTCACGGTCGAAGGCGGCATGAACCGGCCGCCCTACCAGAAGGATGCGGGCATCACCGATCTCTTCCAGAAGGCGCAGGCGATCTATCGCGAGATCGGCAAGGAGCTGAACGACGTGCCGCTGACCGGCGGCGGCAGCGACGGCAATTTCACGGCGGCACTCGGCATCCCGACGCTCGACGGGCTTGGCGCGGACGGCAAGGGCGCCCACGCCATCACCGAGCAGATCTACTACTCCTCGCTGCAGCCGCGAACCTATCTCTGCGCGCGCCTGCTGGAGACGCTGGAGTAGGACCTGCATGTCGTCCTGAGCGCAGTGAAGGGCCTCCCATCGCGGACAGACGACTGCGTGGCAGACGGGAGATCCTTCGCTGCGCTCAGGATGACAAAGCGGCTCAGTAAGCCGCCGTGAAGCGCTTGAGCGGATGTTTCGGCTTCTCGATTTCATTGAGGATGGCGACGGCGAAATCTTCGCGGCTGATGGCGCTCTGGCCTTCCTTGTCCTCGAGCAGGTGATCCTTGCCGAGGCGGAACTTGCCGGTACGCTCGCCGGGCTGGATCGACGCGGGCGGCGAGATCGCCGTCCAGTCGAGATCCTTGGCCTTGCGCACCTCTTCCAGCGCCAGCGACGCGGGTTTGGAGGTCGGGGGCTGAATGCCGCGGTCGGCCATATGGTCGAGATGGGTACGGCCGTCGGCACGCAGCAGGCTGCCGGCGCCGACCACGAACAGCACGCGTTTGACGCCGCTCTTGCGCACCGCCTCCAGCACGTGATGGACGCTGGCCTCGTTCCACTTCACCGAAGCGACGACGATATCGTGGCCCTTGAGGATGGCCGACATGGTCACGACGTCGGTCGTGCTGCCTTGCCTGACGGTCATGCCGGCGCGCGGCTTCAGCTTGGAGGCATCACGCGTGATGGCCGTAACGGTGTGCTTGCGGGCAAGCGCCTCGTCGACGACGCGGCTGCCGATATTGCCCGTGGAGCCGATCAGGGCGATGGCGGTCATTGCTGAATTCCCTTCATGAGGTCGCGCAGGGCCGCAACGGTTTCCGCCGGCGCCTCCTGCGGGACGTTGTGGCCGATGCGCGGCAGCATTCGCCGCTCGTAACCGCCGGTGAACTTGTCGGATTGGCCGTCCCGGTCGGCCGCGGGCCCGACGCCGTCGGCGGCTCCGTGGAGATTGATGGTAGGGACCGCGATCCCGGGTTGCTTCGCGAGCTTGGCCTCGAGCGGCTCGAGCGCGGGATCGCCCTTCGTATAGCCGTAACGGTGCCGATAGGATTGGATCACGACGTCTACGAAGTCGGGGTTGTCGAACGAGGCTGCGGTCTTCTCGAACGTGGCGTCGTCGAACTTCCATTCGGGCGACCACAGACTCCACAGCAGCTTGCAGACGTCGCGGCGGTTCCTGGCGAGGCCGGCCCGTCCGCGCTCGGTGTTGAAATAATACTGGTACCAGAGCCGGTGCTCTGCGGCGGCGGAAGCAGGCTCGACCGAGGCCGCGATGTTCTGGAGATTGTAGCCGGTACAGCTCACGAGGCAGCGCACGCGCTCGGGCCACAGCGCGGACACGATGCAGGCCGCCCGGCCGCCCCAGTCGTAGCCCGCCAGCGCGGCCCGCTCGATGGCGAGGGCGTTCATCAGCTGGTGCAGGTCGTGACCCAGCGCCGCCTGTTCGCCCGAGCGGGGTGTTTCGGGGGAAAGGAAGCGGGTGGGGCCATAGCCGCGCAGATACGGGACGAGCACACGATTGCCGTCGGCTGCCAGCGCCGGCGCCACCTCGTCGTAGGCGCGCACGTCGTAGGGAAAGCCGTGCAGCAGGATCACGGGGGTGCCGTCGGGTGGCCCGTGCTCCTCGTAGGTGACGTCGAGGACGTCGGTTCGGATGGATTTTCGTTGCATCTGCTGAACGTATAACGGCCCGGAGCCGCCGTTGACAGCCGCGCGTGCCGCGACCAGCCTCGAATAATGGGCAGAACAGGCGATTTTCTCACTCTGCAACAGACCCGCAGGTTAGGCGGCAAGTCGAATCTGGTGGGCATGGTCCTCGTGTTGCATGCCTGGGCGCTGATCGCGGGCAGCATGGCGCTGTTCGCCTGGTGGCCCAACCCGGCCACCTTCCTGCTGGGCGTCATGGTGATCGGCGGCCGCCAGCTCGGCCTCGCCATCCTCATGCACGACGCCGCGCACGGGTTGCTGTTCGCCGATCGCCGCCTGAATGATTGGGTGGGAAGCTGGCTCTGCGCCTTCCCGGTGTTCACGAGCCTCGCGCTCTACCGGCCATACCATCTGCAGCATCATCGCTTCACGCAGCAGGCCGAGGATCCCGACCTGGGGCTTTCCCAGGCCTTCCCGACCAGCCGCGCCAGTCTGCGGCGGAAGATCGTGCGCGACCTCACGGGGCAGACGGCTTACCTCCGGCGCGGCGAGCAGCTCCGCCGTGCGCTCGGTCCCGCCGGTGCGCCGCTCGCCACACGGCTGGGCAACCTGTGGCGCAAGGAGAAGGGCTCGCTGGTCGTCAACTTCGTCCTGCTCGCGGGGCTCACTGCCGCCGGCTACTGGTGGCTCTATCCTGTGATGTGGCTCCTGCCGCTCGCCACCTGGTACCAGCTCGTGAGCCGCATCCGGAACATCGCCGAACACGCCGTCGTGCCGGACAATGACGATCCGCTACGCAACACGCGCACGACCTACGCCAATCCGCTGATGCGGCTCCTGGTGGCCCCCTATTGGGTGAACTATCACCTGGAGCACCACCTGTGCATGTTCGTACCGTGCTGGCGCCTGCCACAGGCGCATCGCGCGCTGCTGGAGAGTGGTCGTCGACTGTCGATGGAACTCAAGCCGGGCTATCTTGCCGTTCTGAAGGCGGCGACTTCCGGTATTGCAGGTGGAAGCGGGCGCGGCGGCGACGAACGGGCTGCACAACACATTTGAACTCATCCCATCTCCCTCGGCCGTAACGGATGTGAAAGGGGAGGAGGCCTGTCCGGCAAGAAAAAGGCGGCCCCGCGGGACCGCCTCTTCGTCTCGTGCTGTCTGACCCGTCTTGCTTACTGAGCGGGGCAGGCATGGATGTTCATCTCGGGACCGAGGTCGTACGGCGGCGGCACCTGAGCGAGTGCCGTCACCTTCGGATCCATGGCCCAGTCGAAGGCACGCTTGCCGCGCGCGCAGAATTCCTTGTCGGTCGGTGCGCGCTGCGCCGTGCGGTTGGCGATCTCGGTCACGAACGCGTCGGTGTTGAAGCGCTTGCGCCCGGCAATCTGCGAGAGCGAGCGGGCGTTGGTGGCGAATTCGGCGCGGAACTTGCCGACGAAATCGGCATACACCGTCTCGTAGGCGCGGCGTCCGCCGGGGCCCTGGCACTGCAGGGTCACGACCTGAAGTTCCTGCTGCAACATGCGCGCACGCACGATGGAGAGGTCCGCTTCATTGTAGCAGATCGCCCGGATCTGGGCGGCGGGAGGCGACTGCGGCACGGGCGCCTGATAGTCAGCCGCCGCTGCCTTTACAGGCGCAGCCGCTGTCTTTGTCTGGCCGCCGAGCGTGCAAGCGCCCAAAGCCAGGATACTTCCCGAGAGAATTGCCGCCTGCGTAAGCCTCTTGAACATCCAGGTACTCCCAAGGCCAGTGGCCGGAAACCGCCAGCGGGTACAACAGTTAGACGCCCGTTTCAAACCCAAATACCAGTTGCGGTCCGGGAAGGGCAAAATTCCCTGAATATTCACTGTAAAGCTTTGGTGAGCGCGCGGTCGAATATCTCCAGTCCCAGATCGATTTCCGCTTCGTCGACCGTAAGAGGGGGCGCGACGCGGAAAATTCCGAAGCCACCGCGGACAACGCTGGTCATCATCCCGAGTTCCAGGCAGGTCCGCGCCACCGTCTGCGCAAGCTCCGGGTCGGGGTTGCGGGAGCGCCGATCCTTCACCAGGTCGAGTCCCAGCAGCAGCCCACGGCCGCGCACGTCGCCGATACAGTCGTAGCGCTGCTGCAGAGCCATCAGGCCGTCCTTCAGCCGCGTGCCGAGGATTGCCGCGCGTTCCGTGAAGCGATCACGCAGGATCACCTCGATGACCTTCAGCCCGACGGCGGCGGG
>JABMNB010000285.1 GCA_013205335.1 Rhodospirillales bacterium | reverse complement strand
CGAGACGGCCCTTCGGGCCTCCTCAGGTTGAGGTGGTGCGAGTCGACTTGAGACGACACGACTCCAAGAAAAAGGCCCCTCGCAGGAGGGGCCTCTCTCTTTGTGTTTCGGCGTTCGTTACTTGGCGATCCAGAACGTGTCCGGCTGGTAGAGGCCGATATAGCCGCCCGGATCCCAGGCGTAATAGCCTTCCTTCGGCACATTCCGCACCTTTGGCCCGACCACGATCGGCTGGCGGACGCCGTTGACCGTACCGATCGAAAAGACTTCGTCGGCATTGGAAGCGAGGATCTTGTCCCAGGCCTTGCGCCGCTCTTCCGGCGTGGCGCCCGTTTCCCATTCCTTCACGTAGTCGAGGAGCTTGCAGGCCGATTCGAGGTCGCACTTCTCGCCCTGCTTGCCCTTGGATTCCACGAACATGCCCCAGCGCGACCATTGCAGGCCGCCCAGCATGGTCGGCGCAAACTCCTTGGGGCTCGTGTTGACCGTGGGCACGGCCGTCACCGCGCCGGCAAAGGCCGTCATGATCGCTTCGCCCGAGAAGGTGCGCAGGCGGAAGTTGTCGCGGGTCTGCGGCTTGGTCAGCATCTTGATGCCAATCTTCTTCCAGTTGTCGGCGATCAGCGCGAGCGCGTCGTTGTCCTCGGTCTCCTCGCTGGCATACTCGACGACGATCGTCGCCGGGCGGCCGTCGGGCAGCAGGCGGAACCCCTGGCTGTCCTTCTTGGTGAGGCCGATCTCGTCGAGCAGCTTGTTGGCCAGCTTGGGATCGTAGTTCGCCCACTTGGTCGCATACTCGGGCTTGAACAGATCGGAGCGCGGCATGATCGTGTTGTTCGAGGGCTTGGCCAGGCCGATATAGACGACCTGATTAAGTTCCTCGCGGTCGATCGCCAGCGACAGCGCCCGGCGGAAGCGCGCGTCGCGCATCAGCTTGCGCCACTCCGCGTCGTTGGCGGTGAGGTTGGGATAGAGCGCGATCTGCGAGCCCGAGCCCGCCTCCCACAAGCGCACGCTCACGCCCGAAGACTGCGCGCTCTTCTGCAGGAAGGTGTAGTCGCGCATGTTGAGGTAGCGCGGCTGCAGGTCGGCCTCGCCGAGGCCTGCCTTGGCCGGCACCAGGTTCGCCGCCGCCACCGTGAAGATCACCCGGTCGACATAGGGAAGCTGCTGCCCCTTCGCGTCGATGCGGTGATAGTAGGGATTGCGGACGTAGACGAAGCGCTGCGCCGGCGACGCCGTGGTGGTGACCCACGGGTTGAGCGTCGGCAGATCGACGTTGTCGTTGGCGTACATCACGTCGTTTCGGCGGTAGATCGCCAACCAGCTCTGCTGGCCGCCCCTGGCGGACTTCAGGATCTCGGCCTCGGGCGTGTACTTGGCGTGGAACTTCTTCAGATAGTGGGCGGGCCTGAAGAGGAAGAGCGGGGCGGCGCGCGCCTGGCTCTCGATGAAGTACGGGTTGGGCTTTTCCCAGGTGTACTTGATGGTGAGGGGGTCGATGATCTCGACCTTGGGCGGCTGTCCGTCGACCAGAAGCTCGACGTTGGGCCCGCCGCTGGAGATGTCCTTGTTGGTCGCGATGTCTTCCCAGAAGAAACGGAAATCCTCGGTGGTGAAGGGCTGGCCGTCCGACCATTTGTGCCCGGCGCGCAGCTTGAAGGTGAACTCGCGGCCGTCTTTCTCCTCGTAGCTCTCGAGGATGTCCGGCTTGAGCTTGAATTTGTCGTCGTAGATGATCAGGCGGGTGTAGCTGAAAATCGTCATCAGGCGCGTATCGCGCGCACTGGCCACCAGCATGTTGAGCTGGCCGCCCTGCTGACCGGGACCCTCGCCCCCGGCGAAGTAGGTGACGACCCAGGGCTGCTGGGGAACGCGCTTGTCGACCGCGGGCAGCGCGCCGGACTTCACCTGGTCGGCGAACATCGGCGTTTCCTGGAGCACGGGCACGGGATCGGCGGCGAAGGCAGGCCCCGCCATCCATGCGAAGACCAGTGCTGCCGTCAGAACGCGTCTCTTCATCTCAAGTCCTTCACCGGTTGCCCACGGAAAGCAGGACGATCCTGCGTGTTCCGCCGAGCGGATGCCCAACATCGATAAAATCGCCCACAGGCGTCATCGTCAATGCCTGTCGCCTGTGACGCCACGTTGACGGGGCGTTGGAGACGCGCAAGAAAACCGTCGAAATTGAAAGATTCGAGGGAACGATGGCGAGCGGCCTGGAAAGCGACTTCGTAACACTACACGAGATCGTAAAAGCGGCGAAAATCCGGCTCAATCCCAACATCTGGGATTATTTGATCGGCGGCACCGAAACCGAGACCACGCTGCGTCGCAACAGGATGGCGCTCGACTCGATCGCCTTCAAGCCGCGTGTCCTGCGCGACGTGTCCGACATCGATCCGTCTTCCGAAATGTTCGGCCGCAAGATCCGCCTGCCGGTGATGCTGGCGCCTGTCGGATCGCTCGAATCTTTCGAACCCAACGGCGGCATCACCGTCGCCCAGGGTGCGGGCGCGGGCAACGTGGGGATGCTGATCAGTTCGGTGACGACCCTCAAGCTCGAGGACATCGTCAAGGGCGGCAGCGGCCCCAAGATCTACCAGCTCTACGTCCGTGGTGACGATGCCTGGGTCGCCGATCGGGTGAAGCAGGCGATGGACGCGGGCTACGACGCCTTCTGCATCACCGTCGACACGCAGGTCTACAGCCGCCGCGAACGCGACATCGCCAAGCGCTTCGTGAAGTCGTGGCGCGCCGCGGCCACCGGACAGGACCATCAGGCGGCATTCTCCTGGAAGAACTTCATCGCGGTCCGCGAGAAATTCCCCGACGTGAAGTTCATGCTGAAGGGCATCGGCACCGGCGAGGACGCCGAGATCGCCTGCCAGCACGGCGTCTGGGCGGTCTACTGCTCCAACCATGGCGGTCGCCAGCTCGACCACGGACGCGGATCGGCCGACGTGCTGCCCGAGATCGTCGAGGCCGTGGCGGGCCGTGCGAAGGTCGCCGTCGACGGCAGCTTCAGCCGCGGCAGCGACATCGTGAAGGCGATCTGCATGGGCGCCGACTGGGTCGGTCTCGGCCGTCTCTACTGCTACGGGCTCGCCGCCGCCGGTGCCGCTGGCATCGAGCGCGTGATCGAGCTTCTTGAGGAAGAGATGAGGGAGGTGATGGGCCTGCTGGGCGTTTCGTCGCTCGCGCAGCTCGACAGGAGCTACATCGCTAAGGCCATGCCGACCAGTGTCCCCGGCGTGCACAGCGCGTTCCCGCTGCTCAACCTCCAGGACGAGGGCTACTAATCGCAGGCGGATTTGGTCCGTCTCCAAAACTCCGTCGTCTCGACCGGAGCACCGAAGGTGCGGAGCGGAGAGACCTTTTTTCCACCGAACGCTCCAAGCCTGCGGAAAAAAGGTCTCTCCGCTCCGCCTCGCTGCGCTCGGCTACGGTCGAGACGACGGATTATTCTCTATGGTCGGCGATTCTTCACTGCCTCAGTTCCAAGTCGCCCGCTAACCTCTACCCACGAACGGCATCTTGGTCGCCATCACGGTCATGAACTGCACGTTGGCGTCGAGCGGCAGGCTGTCCATGTAGACGATGGCGTTGGCCACCGCGGATACGTCCATGCGTGGCTCGGCGATGGTCGTGCCGTTGGGCTGCAGCACGCCCTTGGTCATGCGCTCCGTCATCGGCGTCACGGCATTGCCGATGTCGATCTGGCCGCAGGCGATGTCGTAGGCGCGGCCGTCGAGCGACGTCGACTTGGTGAGGCCGGTGATGGCGTGCTTGGTCGAGGTGTAGGCCACCGAGAAAGGCCGCGGCGCATGCGCCGAGATCGAGCCGTTGTTGATGATGCGGCCGCCGCGCGGCGTCTGGTCCTTCATGATCTTGATGGCTTCCTGCGTGCACAGGAACGGACCCGTGAGGTTCGCCGCCAGGACGTTCAGCCAGGTCTCGTAGGGCAGGTCTTCCAGCGGCACGGGCGGCGCGCCGCCGCCGGCATTGTTGAACACCAGGTCGAGCCGGCCCCAGGTCGCCTTCACCCTGGCGAACAGCGCCACGATGTCGTCGCGCTTGGTAACGTCGGTCGGCACCGCGAGGGCGTTGGGCGCATTGTTGCCCGCCATCGCAGCCGTCTCGTCCAGCGCCTCCTTGCGGCGGCCCGCCAGCGCGACCTTGTAGCCGTTGTTCAGCAGGGCGAGCGCCGAAGCGCGGCCGATGCCGCTGCCCGCGCCGGTGACGACGGCGATTTTTCCACTCATGAGTTCGTTTCCTCTCCTCGAAGGAGCGGACCCTAGCAGACCGGCGCCCCGCAATTGAAGGGCGGCGCGCTACGCGAGCGTCGCGACGTAGGCCCGCCAGCCGCCCAGCGACGTGATGTCCTTCGCACCCTGCGTCGCATGCGCCTCGCAGAGGAAACCGGAAACGGCCGTACCGTCGGCCAGGCTCACCATGCCGAGACCCAGCGGGGCGGGAATCCGGCGCAGCAGGTCGCCGATCCTGGTGGCGGGCAGGCTCCACACTTCCAGCTCGATGGCGCCGCCGCCTTCGGTCACGCGCACCAGGCCGGGCCGCTGCGGCGGGCCTCCGGGCAGGGCGTAGAAGCGATAGGCCGGCGCGGTCTTGCCGGCGCTCTGCAGCCGTCCGCCCAGCTCCAGAAGCTGACCGTTCAGGGGGAGGCCGCTCATATGCGCGCCGACCACGGCGATCGGCACGCGATCCTCCGCGACGGCCGGATCGGTCTCGGGCAGCGGCAGGCGGCTCATCGTCTTGCCCAGCGGCAAGGGCACCGCCCGTTGCCAGCGGGCCCCGAAGGCCAGCAGGGCGCGCTCGGCGTTCGCGCCGGAGATCAGCGTGATGCCGAACGGCATGCCATCGGGACGGAAGCCCGCCGGCACGGCGAGCGCCGACAGGCCGAAGAAGTTCACGAAGTTGGTGTAGTGGCCGAGATGCGAATTGTAGAGCACCGGTTCGCGTTCGAGATCGGCCAGGCGGTAGATCGTGCCGGCGGTCGGCACCGCGAGGAAATCGAGGCCCTTCATTTGCGAGAAGGCACGCGCCTTGAGCTCGGCGAGTCGGTACTGGCCCTCGAAGGCATCCACGGCGCTGTACTCGAGGCCGCTCAGCACGAT
>JABMNB010000284.1 GCA_013205335.1 Rhodospirillales bacterium | reverse complement strand
TCATCGCCCGGGCGATCGCGGCCAGCCCCGCGTTCAGCATCGCCGGCGGCGGCGACACGCTGGCGGCGATCGCCAAGTACGGCATCGAGCACGACATCGGCTACATCAGCACCGGCGGCGGCGCCTTTCTCGAAGTGCTGGAAGGCAAGACCCTGCCGGCGTTCGAGATCCTGGAAAAGCGCGCAGTGGCTTGAGTGCTTGAGGGCTTGAGGGCTTGAGGGCAAGGGGCAATCCGGCGTAACCTGATGGCCCTCGAAGCCGACGGAGGCCCGCCATGTCCCCATCCAAGCCCGTGCTGTCCGCAGCCGAACAAGCGCTGCGAGACGCGGCCCGTGAGTACCACCGCGCACCCACCCGCGGCAAGATCTCCGTCACCCCGACCAAGCCGCTGAGCAACCAGCGCGACTTGAGCCTGGCCTATTCGCCCGGCGTGGCCACCCCCTGCCTGGACATCGCGGCCGACCCCAGCCTGGCGGCCGAGTACACCAGCCGCGGCAACCTGGTGGGCGTGATCACCAACGGCACCGCGGTGCTGGGCCTGGGCGACATCGGCCCGCTGGCCGCCAAGCCGGTGATGGAGGGCAAGGGCGTCCTCTTCAAGAAGTTCGCCGGCATCGACGTCTTCGATCTCGAACTGGCCGAACTGGATCAGGACAAGCTGGTCGACATCGTCGCGGCGCTCGAGCCGACCTTCGGCGGTATCAATCTCGAGGACATCAAGGCGCCGGAGTGTTTCTACGTCGAGCAGAAGCTGCGCGAGCGGATGAAGATCCCGGTGTTCCACGACGACCAGCACGGCACGGCCATCATCGTGGGAGCGGCCCTGATGAATGCCCTGTCGCTGGTCGGCAAGGACATCGACAAGGTGAAGCTCGTCGTGTCGGGCGCCGGCGCGGCCGCGCTGTCCTGCCTCGGCGTGCTGGAGAAGCTCGGGCTGCCGCGCGAGAACATGTGGGTCACGGACATCGTCGGCGTGGTCTGGAAGGGCCGCAACGAGCTGATGGACCCGTGGAAGGAGCGCTATGCCCGCGAGACGCCGGCCCGCACCCTGGGGGAGGTGATTGGCGACGCCGACGTCTTCCTCGGCCTGTCGGCGGCTGGTGTGCTGAAACCCGAAATGGTGGCCAGGATGGCCGCCAGGCCCCTGATCTTCGCCCTGGCGAACCCCAATCCCGAGATCACGCCGGAAGACGTCGCGGGCGTGCGCGACGATGCCATCATGGCGACCGGCCGCAGCGACTATCCCAACCAGGTCAACAACGTCCTCTGCTTTCCCTACATTTTCCGCGGCGCGCTCGATGTCGGGGCGACGACCGTCAACGACGAGATGAAGATCGCCTGCGTACGCGCGCTGGCGTCGCTTGCCCGCAAGGAGCCCTCCGACGAGGTGGCGCGCGCCTTCGGCGAGCAAGGCAGCGGCTTCGGGCCGAGCCAGATCATTCCCAAGCCGTTCGATCCGCGCCTGATCGTCGAGCTTGCGCCGGCCGTGGCGAAAGCGGCCATGGAAAGCGGCGTCGCCACGCGGCCGATCGCCGACTTCGACGCCTATCGCCAGCAGCTCAACCAGTTCGTCTTCAAGTCCGGTCTCGTCATGCGGCCGGTGTTCGAGCAGGCGCGCAGCGCGCCCAAGCGCGTGATCTTCAGCGCCGGCGAGGACGATCGCGTCCTGCGCGCCGTGCAGATCATCCTCGACGAACGCATCGCCCAGCCGATCCTGATCGGCCGCCCGGAGGTGGTGCGGCGCCGGGCCGAGAGACTTGGCCTCAGATTCAAGCCCGGGGTGGATGTCGCCCTGGTCGATCCCTCGGACGACCCGCGCTACGACAAATACTGGGGTGCCTACCACGAGCTGATGGAGCGGCGCGGCGTCACCGAGCCGACGGCGCGCAATCTCGTGCGCTCCAGCCCGACGCTCATTGCGGCCCTTGCGGTCAAGCTCGGTGACGCTGACGCGATGATCGCCGGCGCCTATGGCCGCTTTCGTACCCACTTCAACCATGTGCGCGACGTCATCGGCCTGAGCGAGGGCGCCCGGAACATGGCGGCGCTCAGCCTGTTGGTGATGCCGACCCGTTCGCTGTTCATCGCCGACACCTACGTGAACTACGACCCCGATCCCGAGACGCTGGCCGAGATCACGCTGCTGGCGGCCGACGAGGTGCTGCGCTTCGGCATCCAGCCCCGCGTCGCGTTGCTTTCGCATTCGAGCTTCGGCGGCTCCGATCACCCCTCGGCGCGCAAGATGGCGGCCGCTGTGAAGATCCTTCACGCCCGTGCACCGACGCTCGAGGTGGATGGCGAGATGCACGGCGATGCCGCGCTCGATGTCGAGATTCGCGGCAGTGTCTTTCCGCGCTCCCGGCTCAAGGAAGCGGCAAACCTCGTGGTCTGCCCGTCGCTCGACGCCGCCAACATCGCCTTCAATCTTCTGAAGGAGGCGGCGGACGGGCTGCATATCGGACCGATCCTGCTCGGCACCGATCTGCCGGCACACGTGCTGACGCCGTCGGTCACCGCCCGCGGCATTCTCAACATGACCGCGCTGGCCGTGGTCGAGGCGCAGCGCCTCGCCGAGGCGCGTGGATGAGCGGCGAGGCCGAACTGCTCGACGAAGTCAGGCCGGAACTCGTTCGGCGTGTCGAGGCGGCCCTCGCGGAGAACAGGCCGGAAGAGGCGCGGGAGCTGCTGGGCAATCTCAGCGCCTCCGGCCAGGCTTCGATTCTCGAACAGATCTCGGAAGCCGAACGCGACAAGCTGGTCGGCATCCTCAAAGGCGACCTCGATCCCGAGGCCCTGACCGAGCTCGACGAGGAAGTCCTCGAGGGCGTTCTCGACCAGCTCGACAGCAAGCAGATCGCGGCCGCCGCGCGCGAACTCGAGGCCGACGACGCGGCCACCATCCTCGAGGACCTGACGGAGGACGAGCGGCGGGAAGTCCTGGCGGAGCTACCGGCCGCGGAACGCGCCGACATCGAGCGCACCCTGGCCTATCCCGAATACACGGCCGGGCGGCTCATGCAGAGTTCGCTGGTCAAGGTCGCCGACAACTGGACCGTGGGCCAGGTCATCGACTATTGCCGCGAGGCGACGGACCTGCCGGACGACGTCTACGACATCTTCGTCGTCGATGCGGAGGGGCGCCTGCGCGGTTCGGTGCCGCTCGGCCGCATGCTGCGCACCAAGCGGCCCGTTCCGATCTTCGACATCGTCGATCCCGACATCCCGTCGCTGCCGGCGATGGCCGAGCAGGCGGAGGTGGCGCACGTCTTCCGCGACAAGAACCTGGTCTCATGTCCCGTCGTCGACGATGACGGGCGGCTGCAGGGCGTGATCATGGTCGACGATGTCGTCGACGTGATCGACGAGGAAGCGGAAGAGGACCTGCTCATGATGGGCGGCGTCGGTTCCGACGACATGCATGCCGATACCCTGCGCACCGCCCGGCTGCGCGCACCCTGGTTGCTGGTCAATGTCGCCACCGCCCTGGTTGCGTCCTGCGTGATCGGCCAGTTCGAAGACACCATCGAGAAGATCGTGATCCTCGCCGTGCTCATGCCGATCGTCGCATCGATGGGCGGTAATGCCGGCATTCAGACCGTCACCGTCACGGTTCGCGCGCTGGCCATGGGCGAGCTGACCCCGGCCAACGTGCTGCGCTATGTCGGCAAGGAGGCAATGGTCGGCAGTTTGAATGGGCTGTTCTTCGCTGCACTTCTTGCCGTGGGCGTGATCGTCGTGTTCCAGGACTGGCGGCTGGGGGCCGTCATTGCCGCCGCCATGGTCTGCAACCTGATGGCCGCGGCGCTGGCCGGCGCGCTGATCCCGCTCGGCCTGCAGAAATTCGGCGTCGATCCGGCCGTCTCCTCGACGGTGTTCCTGACCATGGTCACCGACGTGACCGGCTTCCTGACCTTTCTCGGCCTGGCGACGATCTTCCTGCTTTGAGGTATCGTTTCCGGCGGGAGGTCCGACATGTCGGCAATCGTTCGCCTGGTGACTGCGTTCGCCCTGTTGCTGGCTGCTACGGCGGTCCAGGCGCAGAACAAGGTGCCGTCCGATCGTGTGCTGGAAGCGTTGGTCAAGAGTTCGCTGCTTAGCCTCAACGACGCTAACGTGACCGGAAACTATTCCGTCCTGCATGCCAAGCTGTCCAAGCCGTTTCGCGAGCAGTTCCCGCCCGAGAAACTCAAGGCGACTTTCAAGGAGTTCAGCCAGGGCAACGCCGACTTCGACATCATCGCGGCCATGCCGCCGACCTACGAACCCAGGCCCGTGGTTGACGAGGACGGCAAGCTGGTGGTGAAGGGCAGCTTTCCCACCGAGCCGTCGCGCCTCCTTTTCGAGTTGGAGTTCATTCCGTCGGACGGCGAGTGGAAGCTGATCCGGATCCACGTCAAGCTGGGCTCCAAGTCCTGATCCAGTCAATCAACAGGTAAGATGAAGATGATCCCGAATGCGATGCCGCCGTTCGACTTCGGCCTGGGCGAGACCGCCGATGCGCTGCGCGACCAGGTCCAGCGCTTCGCCTCGACCGAGGTGGCGCCGATCGCCGCCGAGATCGACAAGACCGACCGGTTCCCGCGCGAACTCTGGCCCAGGATGGGTGACCTCGGACTGCACGGCATTACCGTCGAGGAGGAGTATGGCGGATCGGGCCTCGGCTACCTCGAGCATGTGGTGGCGGTGGAGGAACTCAGCCGCGCCTCGGCCGCGGTCGGGCTGAGCTATGGCGCGCATTCCAACCTCTGCATCAACCAGATCCGGCGCACCGGCACCGACGAGCAGAAACGGCGTTTTCTGCCCAAGCTGATCTCCGGCGAGCATGTCGGCAGCCTCGCCATGAGCGAATCGGGCGCCGGTTCCGACGTGGTGTCGATGAAGCTGCGGGCCGAAAAGAAGGGCGACCGCTATGTGCTGAACGGCACCAAGATGTGGATCACCAACAGCCCCGACGCGCAGGTGGTCGTGGTCTACGCCAAGACCGATCCGGCGGCCGGGGCGCGCGGCATCACGACTTTCATCGTCGAGACCGATCGCAAGGGCTTCAAGGTCGCGCAGAAGCTCGACAAGATGGGCATGCGCGGTTCTTCGACCGGCGAACTCGTTTTCGAGAATTGCGAGATCCCCGAGGAGAACGTGCTGGGCACGGTGGGCAAGGGCGTCAACGTGCTGATGAGCGGGCTCGACTACGAGCGCGCCGTCCTGGCGGCGGGTCCCATCGGCATCATGCAGGCGGCGATGGATATCGTCGTGCCCTATGTCCACGAGCGCAAACAGTTCGGCCAGGCGATCGGCGAGTTCCAGCTGGTGCAGGGCAAGCTGGCCGACATGTACACCACGATGAACGCCTGCAAGGCGTATGTGTACGCCGTCGCGAAGGCCTGCGACCGTGGCCAGACCACGCGCAAGGATTCGGCCGGGGCGATCCTCTATGCTGCCGAGAAAGCGACGCTGATCGCGCTCGACGCCATTCAGCTGCTGGGCGGCAACGGCTACATCAACGACTATCCGACGGGCCGCCTGCTGCGCGACGCCAAGCTCTACGAGATCGGCGCCGGCACCAGCGAGATCCGCCGCATG
>JABMNB010000283.1 GCA_013205335.1 Rhodospirillales bacterium | reverse complement strand
TCCGCCCCACAGGAATTCAACGATCCCCGTGCCAATCACCGGAATAGCGGAAAACAAGTTGGTGATAACGGTGGCTGCCCAAAAGCTCATCTGGCCCCACGGCAGCACGTAGCCCATGAAGGCCGTCGCCATCATCAGCAGGAAGATGGTCACGCCCAGCATCCACAGCAGCTCGCGCGGCGCCTTGTAGGAGCCGTAGTACATGCCCCGGAAGATGTGGATGTAGACGGCGATGAAGAAGAACGAGGCGCCGTTCATGTGCAGGTCGCGGATCAGCCAGCCCTGCGGCACATCGCGGTCGATGCGCTCGACGGCGTCGAAGGCCATCAGCACATGCGGCATGTAGTTGGTCGCGAGCACGATGCCGGTGGCGATCATGAGGACCAGCATCACCGTGGCGATCGCACCGAAGTTCCAGAAGTAGTTGAAATTCCGTGGCGTCGGAAACGTGTGATATTCCTTCTCGATATACGAGAAGATCGGCAGGCGATGATCGATCCAGGCGATCACCTTGTTATTGAAGACCGGCGGCGTGCCGTGAGACGAGGCCATTCTGGAACTCCAGCGAGATCTGAGGCGAGCGACCTGGGTCGATCAGCCGATGCGAACGAGCGAGTCGGAAGTGAAAAGGTAGTCCGGTACCACGAGGTTCGTCGGCGCCGGCCCTTTGCGGATGCGGCCCGACGTGTCGTAGCTCGAGCCGTGGCAGGGACAGAACCAGCCGCCGTACTCCCCCTTCGGGTCGCCCGGCTTGTTGCCGAGCGGCACGCAGCCGAGATGGGTGCAGACGCCGATCATGACCAACCACTCCGGCCGGACCTTCTTGGCGGTGTCGGTCACGCGCTTGTTGTCGGTTTCCGGGTCCGGCAGCTGCGACATCGGCACAGCCTCGGCTTCCTTGATCTCGGCCTCCGTGCGGTGCCGGATGAACACCGGCTTGCCGCGCCACTTCACGGTGACCGCCTGGCCGACCGCGATCGGCGTCACGTTCACCTCGACGGTCGACAGAGCCAGCGTATCCGCGGCCGGATTGAGATTATTGATGAAAGGCCACGCGACGGCCGCGACACCAACGGCGCCAAGGGCGCCTGTCGCAACCATGAGAAAGTCGCGCCGTGTCGGTTCGCTGTGCCCGTTGGCCGTATTGCTTGAAGCAGCCATGATTACTCTCTTCCGTCCCCCCGAGGAGATGGCGGGTATATAGCCGGGAAAGCCCCTTTTGTTTCAAGGCTCTGTTGGTCGCAGGCCCGGTGGGCGGCATTCTGTGACAGCGTGCCGCATAAAAGGCCTTTCTGTAGCGGCGCAAATGCTTTGGCGGCGGGCATCCTGTGCTTTGGCGACACGGAATTCTCCCTCCCCGGCCGCACGCCCGTTTCGCGCCGCAATCGCACGACCCGGCCGAATCGGCCTGAACGGTGGGGTTTCGACTGGGTTTCGTCCCCACTTCGCGGCCGCCCCGACCCGCCCCCAGCGCCGGGTGGCGGAAGGTGGGGCCGCAGGTGGCCAGCGCCTCGTCCTGGGGCACCCGCCGGTCCGGTCCCACACCGCGACAACATCATGTCCTCTCCGTCGCAGCTCATGCATCGTGCCGGCGCCGAGCCAGCTCGATCCGACCAGCAGGACCCGCATCAGGGCGCTCCGTAGTAGCGAAAACCCTGAATGGCCCGGAAGTGCCCGCCGTAGCCCGTCATGGCGGCCGCCTTCCAGCCAGCGCGATCCGCCGCCGAAATGATGTGCCCCGCAGACGCAGCCCTATTGGCGGATGGTCTCCAGGACATGCCGCAAAGGCTCGGGCGATATGCGAATGGGCGGTGGCGTCAGGCGAATGCCGCGATCGAAGGGATTGTCCAGATCGAGGACGAGCTTGATGGCCATCGACACTGCCAGGACGCTGAAGAACAGGGCGACCACCGTCGTGGCATTGCGGGGCGCGAACACGCCAAAGCTGCCGTAGACGACGATCAGCCACAAGACGACGACAAGCACGAAAGGTAGTGGCAGCGAATTCACGTTCTGCTGAACTAGTTGCGACCGCGCCGCCCGGACCGCGGCCGCCAGCCGCAAGGCCTCGCCGCTCAGCCACTTCTGGCGATCGTCCGCAGGCTTGAGTGCCACAAGCCGGTCCTCCACATTGTCAAAGACTTTGGCGGTCGCAGGGTTGTCGACCTTGTGCTTACCGGCCGGATCGTCGGCGAAAAGATCCTCGAACTTCAGCGCCGCGAAGCGCTGCAGGTTCTCCCTGATGGGTTCGGTCTCCGGACCATAGCGGCGCAGCAGCGTGTCGAGCTGGCTGATGCTTGAGGACAGGAGCGAGACGGTGGCGTTGCGCGCATTGAACGCGGCGTTGGCGTTCGATATCAGAAAGCCGATCACAAGTGCCGTCATGGTTCCGACAACGGCGATGGAAACTGAAACCGTCGCCTTCGCTTCCGCGCTAAGATGACGATCGGGCAGGCGGCGGCTGATCAGCATGCCAAGCATGGCACTGCCGAAGACGACACACAGGATGAGGAACGCAATCTGACCTGATTGCAAGATCATATTGGTCGTCTTTCTCACGGGCGTAGCGGCGGTCGTGGCGATTTGATGACGCCGGGCAACTTCTGCGTCAACAAGCCTGCTCGCTCCAACTCGCGTTGTACGAAAGACGCGACTTTAAATGTAGACGGGAGGAAGTCCAGAAGGCGAGGGGCGGTATCGACGAGCTGCGGATACCTGGCGAGATAGAAGCTGTAGGACAGCCCGGCTTTCAGGGACGCCATCGTCAGGTCGGTGCCGCGGGGCCGCCGATCGCCGCCCCACCGCCACAGCTCGCGACCCGGTGCAGAAGTACCAACGGCTGGCGACAGGCCCCAATCGCAGGAAGATCCGCCTTTTATCCCGCCATCATCGCGGCTACGTCCCGCCTCATACCGGTTGGCGATGCCGCTAAAGCCTCTAACCCCTTACACTTTCTCGACGCGGACCGGAGAGGACAAGTTCATGCGGTTGGCCCTGTTCGAGCCCGATATTCCTCAGAATCTGGGGGCTTTCATCCGCCTGTCGGCCGGACTGGGCGTCCCGCTGGACATCATCGAACCCTGCGGTTTCCCGGTCGACGACAGGCGGATCCGCCGCGCGGCGATGGATTATTACGACCTGGCGACCCTCGTCCGGCACGCTTCCTGGGCCGCTTTCTGCCGGGACAGGCCGCCGGGACGGCTGGTTTTGCTGCCCACGGCGGGGGCCCAGCGCCTGCCGGAGACGGCTTTTCGGCCCGACGATATCCTGCTGATGGGCCGGGAAAGCGCCGGAGTCCCTGAAAACGTGCATGCGGCAGCCGATCTGCGGGTCCGGATCCCGCTCCAGGCTGGGGCAAGGTCACTCAATGTTGCCCTGGCAGCGGCGATGGTATTGAGCGAGGCCCTTCGCCAAACCTCCGGATTCGAAAGACTCGCATGACCGCCAAGCCCGCCCGCACCGTCACCGGCCCCAACGGCCCCTCGCCCCTGCCAGACGAGGCGACCATCGCACGACAGAAGGAAGAGGCCGCGACCTGGTTCGCGGGCCTGCGCGACCGGATCTGCGCCGCCTTCGAAAGCATCGAGGACGATCTGCAGGGCACGCATCGCGACAAGGCCCCCGGCCGCTTCGAGCGCAAGACGTGGCAGCGCGACAAGGGGCCGAACGGCGAGGATCATGGTGGCGGCACCATGTCGTTGATGCGCGGCCGCGTGTTCGAGAAGGTCGGCGTCAACGTCTCGACGGTGTTCGGCGAGTTCAGTCCGGAATTTCGCAGTCAGATCCCCGGAGCGGCACAGGACCCGCGCTTCTTCGCGGCCGGCATCTCGCTGGTGGCGCACATGCAGTCGCCCAAAGTGCCGGCGGTCCACATGAACACGCGCTACATCGTGACGACGCGCAGCTGGTTCGGCGGCGGCGCCGACCTGACGCCGATGGTTCCGCACGACCCTGATACGCGCGACTTCCACGCGGCGCTGCGCGCGACCTGCGAGGCGCACGATGCCGGTTACTATTCGCGCTTCAAGGAATGGTGCGACGAATACTTCTTCCTGCCCCATCGCGGCGAGCCGCGCGGCGTCGGCGGCATCTTCTACGACTATCTCGACAGCGGCGAGCACGCGCACGACTTCGCCTTCACCCGCGCTGTCGGCGAGACCTTCCTCGACATCTATCCGAAGCTGGTGCGGCGTCATATGGACGAGCCTTGGACCGAGGCCGAGCGCGCCCATCAGCTCGCGCGCCGCGGCCGCTACGTCGAGTTCAACCTGCTGCACGATCGCGGCACGCGGTTCGGCCTGATGACCGGCGGCAACGTCGAGGCGATCCTGATGTCGCTGCCGCCCGAGGTGCGCTGGCCCTGACAGGCCGTCGAATCGAGCGGGAGTTCCGGCGAATAAACGAAACAAACGAAATAATCGAAATAATCGAAGCGAGAGTCGCACCCCCTGCCCTGCACCGCCTGATCGCCGCGCTTCATGCCGCGGGAGAATTGCTCCGGGCCTACCCACAGGACGGAAGAGATGCCGCCTTCCAGCGCCAGCGACTGGATGATCCGCCCCTGCGCGACATCGGCCAGCAGGCGCAAGGCGCGATAGAGGTTCGACTTGCCGCTGCCGTTGGCGCCCGTGACGATCATGAGCGGCTCGACCGCGAGCCGGACATCGCGCAGCGAGCGATAGCCCGAGACGCAGAGCCGCGTGACGATGCTCATGAACGCTTTGCCGTCCCCCTGCTGGCCAGCCCCCAGCCGGCCAGTAACGGCGCTGCGAACAGCACCAGCACCAGCAGTGGATAGGGCGCCCCCCACCAGATGCCGAACCGGTCAAGAAAGGCCTCGCTGCCCTCCTCGTAGGTCATGCGCGCATAGAGGAAATCGACCAGCACCGTCGAGGTCGGCCAAAGCAGCGCCGCCAGCAAGGAAGCCTCGAGCCAGTTGCTGCCCATCGTGCGTCGCGCATGGAAGATCGCCATCATCGCGACATAGGGCATGGGCACCAGCGCCTTGTACCACTCGACCGCCCGCACCGAGAGCGTGGCGGCGATCCAGGTGTCGCCCACGAAATCGTTCAGGACGACGAGAACCGCGATCGCCAACCATAGCAAGAAGGTGACGGCGGGACGGATCATTGCGCCGCGCGCACCAACCGTTCGAGTTCGGCGAGGCAGCCGGCGCGATCGGTTACGAAATCGCCATCGATCCACCAGCGTTCGACCGCCTCGATCAACGCACCGACCTTCGGGCCCGGCTTGAGGCCGAGCTTCAGCGCATCGCCGCCGCTCACCGGCAATTCCGGCGGCGTCCACGCCCGTGCCATCGCCAGTGCGCCACGCCAGTCGCCCGGCACATCGGTCGCAAGCAGCAGACGGTCGGCGTAGAGATTGCCGCCCAGTGCATAGATCTGGGCCCGCCACGCTTTCGGACCGCCGGCCACGTCGATGACCGGATCGGCGGCCAGCATGACGTCGAGCCGCAGGGATTCCTGCGTCGAGAGCCTCAACCGCTTGCCGATCACCGTCGCGTCGGCATCGCCCGACAGGATCGATGCCAGGCGACGCACCGGATCGGGCCTGTCCTCACGCTCGATCACCGCCCGCAGCCGCGCCGTCCCGTCGCATTCGGGGAGCCAGTGATCGAGGATGGCGGCTTCGCGCATGGCCCCGACCGTGTCGGCCGGCGCCGGTGCCTGGAGCAGGCGCAGCAACTCCTTGCGCACTCGCTCGCCCGACAGGCCGCGCAGGCTGCCGGCATTGCTCCGGCAGGATTCGAAGCCAGCGGCGTCGAACGGCGGCCGACCATACCAGGCATGGAAGCGGAAGAAGCGCAGGATGCGCAGCCGGTCCTCTGCGATGCGTTGGTCGGGATCACCGATGAAGCGCACGTGCGCTTCGGCAAGATCGGCGCGGCCGTCGAACGGATCGTAGATCGTGCCGTCGAGATCGGCATAGAGCGCGTTGAAGGTGAAGTCGCGCCGGCTGGCATCCTCCAGCCAATCATCGGTGAAGGCGACGACGGCATGCCTCCCGTCCGTCTCGAGGTCGCGACGCAGCGTCGTAAGCTCGTAAGGATCTCCGGCGATCACCGCCGTCACAGTGCCGTGCTTCAATCCGGTCGGCACTACTTTGAGGCCGGCCGCCTTGAGGGCGAGCATCACGGTCTCCGGGGGCTTATCGACGGCGAGGTCGGGTTCGTTCGTCAGCGGCACGCCGCGTACGGCGTCACGCACCCAGCCACCGACGAAACGCGCGGCTATGCCGGCGCGCCCGAGCGCGGCGAACAGGGTTTGGACCGCCGTGTCGTCTGCCCACGGCACCGTCTCCAAACGACCGGATGGCTTCATGACGCGAAGAGTCCGCCGTAACCCTGGTCCTGGGTAAAGAACATCACGAAGAAGCCCAGAATGGCGCAGGCGAAGCCTGCAATGCCGAGCCAAGTCATCGGCATGTCCTGCCACGGCGGCAGGGTACCGGCGATCTTGCGTTCCTGCTTGATCTTCACCGCCCAGGCCCACAGGAAGAAGGCGCAGAAGGGCGCCATCACGAGGGCGAGGATCAGAAGGACGACGCGCATGGAGGCTCCCGGCCTGAGTCAGGCGGTGGCGGTCAGAATGAAGTGAAGGTTCTTCAGCATACCGGCAGTGGCGCCCCAGATGTAGCGCTCCCCGTATGGCATTGCGTAGTAGCGCCGCTCGCGGCCCTGCCAGACCCTGCTGTCGATGCGGTGATTGCGTTCGTCGAGGAAATGGGCGAGCGGCACCTCGAAGACGTCGGCGACCTCACGCGGATCTGCACGCATCGTGA
>JABMNB010000282.1 GCA_013205335.1 Rhodospirillales bacterium | reverse complement strand
GCATGGAGGGGCCGTAGATGTCGGCATCGAGCAACCCGGCCGTCAGGCCGTTGGCGGCGAGGCCCAGCGCGAGGTTGACCGCGGTCGTCGACTTGCCGACACCGCCCTTGCCCGAGGCCACGGCGATGATGTGCTTCACGCCCGGCACGTCGATGCGACCGCCGCCGCCGGTTGTCTTGCCGGCCGGCGCGCCGTGGCTGTGAGCATGGCCGTGGTCGCCCGGAGGGCGCGGCGCTCGAGAGGGCGGGGGCGGCGCGGCGCGCTCCGACGTCATCACGGCGGTGGCCGACAGGACGCCCGGCATCGCGCGGATCGCCTGTTCGCACGCCTGTCGCAGCGGTTCGAGTGCGGTGCCGCGCGCGGGATCGACGTCGAGCGTGACCGCGACGTGGCCGGCGCGTGTCGCGACGCCGCCCACCATGCCCAGCGCCGCGACGCTGCGACCCGTCGCCGGATCCATGACGGTATCGAGAACCTTGCGGATGGCCGATTCGCTTATTTCCGCCATGTTGTGCTGCTTCCGCTAGGGCGTAATTTCGCCGTGGCTGCTTGATTGAATAGGTGCCTGTCGTCACATATATGCAGCGCGACAGGAAATCAAAAGCGACAACGCGCGGCAGCAGGGGCCTGAGGTGAACGATGGCGTGGAATAACAATGGCGGCGGCGGCCCCTGGGGCGGCGGTGGCGGTGGCGGGGGCGGTGGCGGCAACGGCGGCGGTCCCTGGGGCGGCGGCGGTGGCGGCGGCAACAAGGGCGGTGGCGGTGGCGGTGGCGGTGGTGGCGGCCCGTTCGGTTCGCGGCGTCCGCCCGACATGGAAGACGTCATTCGCAAGGGTCAGGAGCGGCTCAAGAACCTCATTCCCGGTGGATTCGGCACCTACAAGGGCATCGCCCTGGTGGTGCTGGGTGCGATCGCGATCTGGCTGGCCACCGGCTTCTTCCGCGTGCAGCCCAACCAGCAGGCGATAGTGCTCGTGTTCGGCAAGCCCTACGGCAAGCCCGTCGAGCCCGGACTTCACTACAATCTACCCGCCCCGATCGGCAACGCCGTGGTCGTGAACGTGCAGGACCAGCGCCGCACCGTCATCGGTTCGCGCGGCAATCAGGCGACCACCCCGTATACCCGCGGTCCCCGCCCGACCTCGACGGAAAACCTCATGCTGACCGGCGACGAGAACATCGTCGACATCGAGTTCGCGGTGCTCTGGCAGATCAAGGATGTCTTCAATTACGCATTCGATGTGCGAAATCCCGAGGAAAACGTACGGGCAGCCGCCGAGGCCGCCATGCGTGAGGTGATCGGCAAGTCGAATCTGCAATATGCCCAGACCGAGGGTCGCAGCCGCATCGAGCAGGACACCAAGGACCTGCTGCAGGGGATTCTCGACGAGTACAAGCTCGGCGTCCGCATCTCCCAGGTCCAGCTTCTGCGCGTGGACCCGCCACAGGAGGTCATCGCGGCGTTCCGCGACGTCCAGGCGGCGCGTGCCGACAAGGAGAAGCTGATCAACGAGGGCAACACCTACCGCAACCAGCAGCTCCCCCGGGCGAAGGGCGAGGCGGAATCGATCATCCAGCGCTCCGAGGCCTACAAGGCCGAGACCGTGGCGCGTGCCAGCGGTGACGCCCAGCGCTTCGACCAGGTCTACGAACAGTGGGCCAAGGCCAAGGACATCACGACCGAACGTCTCTACATCGATACGATGGAAGAGGTGTTGCGCAACGTGAACAAGGTCCTGGTCGACAAGGGCACGACCAACAACGGTGGCGTGCTGCCCTATCTGCCGCTGCCCGAGCTGCGCTCGGGCCAGACGCCGGGTGTCGGGCCGCAGCCACCGCGAGCACCGCAACCTCTGCCGGGAGCCACGCGATGAGCAACCGTTCGATCATCGCGCTGATCGCGCTCGCGGTCCTGGGATTCGTCCTGACGCAGACCTTCTACACCGTGGACCCGACCAAGCAGGTCCTGGTCCGCCAGTTCGGCGCCATCGTCGGCGACCCGAAGACCCAGCCGGGCCTCTACGCCAAGGTGCCGCTGATCCAGGATATCCAGCGGATCGACCGCCGACTGCTCGACTATGAAGCCGAGGAGTTCGAGATCATCGCGGGCGACCAGAAGCGCCTCGTGGTCGATGCCTACGCCCGCTACAAGATCGTCGCCGCCAAACTTTATGCGCAGACCGTGCCGGGCGGTGAAACCACCCTGCGCGGGCTCCTCGACTCGTTGATCAACTCGGAAATCCGGGGCGTCCTGTCGTCGGTGCCGCTGCATGCGGTGCTGACCGACCAGCGCGCCACCCTGATGGACGACATCACCCGGCGGGTGAACGCCAAGACCATGGAACTGGGCGTCGAGACGGTCGACGTGCGCATCAAGCGCGCCGACCTGCCGCAGGCCAACTCCCAGTCGGTCTACAACCGGATGAAGACCGACCGCGAGCGCGAGGCCGGCCAGCTCCGCGCCGAAGGCGACGAGGAGAATGCCCGTATCAAGGCGACGGCCGACCGCGAGGTCGCGGTCATCAAGGCCGATGCCGGGTTGAAGGGCCAGATCGTGAAAGGCGAGGCCGACGCCTCGGCGACCGAGATCTACGCGAAGGCCTTCAGCAAGGATAAGGACTTTTACGCCTTCTACCGGCGTATGGAGGCCTACAAGCAGGCGTTCGGCTCGGGGGGCTCGACCATGCTCCTGAGCCCGGACAACGACTTCTTCCGCTTCTTCAACGACCCGTCCGGAATACCCGCGCTGAAGAAGTAGCGGCCGGCAAAAATCATACCGACCGGCGGCTGTGGCACTCCTGCCACGCCGCCGGTTTTTTTTGGCGAACAGCCAAAAAGCGCAGCAAAACCGGGCTCGGTAACGACCTCTTTATTTGCGCCACAATCGACCCGCAGGTAGACAGTAACCCTAACGCGCGGCGCCGGCCGTACCGACCGTTTGGCCTAGAGCGCCGTTGGAGGTCGGTTGTGATTTTTGCTGATTTTCAAGGCTATGTCAGAGGTGCCGCTCTCGCGGCGATAGCATCCTTTGGTCTCGTTGCGACGGAGCCTGCGTGGGCGCGTCAACCGACGGAGAGCTTCTCCGAGCTGGTCGACAAACTGATGCCGACCGTCGTCAACATCACGACCACGCAGAACGTACCCCAGCAGGGCCCGCGCCTGAGGGACATGCCGCAGCTTCCGCCCGGCTCGCCCTTCGAGGAGCTCTTCAAGGACTTCTTCGACAAGCGCGGCGGCGAGGAGCAGCAGAAGCGCCGTGGCACGTCGCTGGGCTCCGGGTTCGTGATCGACGGTGAAGGCTACATCGTCACCAACAATCACGTGATCCAGGGTGCCGAGGACATCACCGTCATCTTCCGCGACGACACCCAGCTCAAGGCCAAGCTGATCGGCTCCGACAGCCGCATCGACCTCGCGCTGCTCAAGGTCGAGCCGCCCAACAAGAAGCCACTGCCGGCGGTGAAGTGGGGTGATTCCGACAAGTCGCGGGTCGGCGACTGGGTGATCGCCATCGGCAATCCGTTCGGCATGGGCCATTCGGTGACGGCAGGCATCATCTCGGCGCGCGGCCGTTCGCTGAACGACTCGCTGGACGACTACCTGCAGACCGACGCTGCCATCAACAAGGGCAACTCGGGCGGCCCGCTGTTCAACACCGATGGCGAGGTGATCGGCGTCAACACCGCGATCTACTCGCCCTCTGGCACCAATGCGGGTCTCGCCTTCTCGATCCCGTCCAATCTCGTGAAGCAGGTCGCCGATCAGCTGCGCGAGTTCGGCAAGGTCAAGCGCGGCTGGATCGGCGTCAGCTATCAGAGCGTCACCGACGACATCGCCGACTCCTTCGGGCTCGATCGCGCGCGCGGCGTGCTGGTGGCCAATGTCACCGCCGACGGCCCGGCCTCCAAGGCGGGCCTGAAGCGCAACGACATCATCATCTCGTTCGGCGGCCAGGAAGTTCTCGACCTGCGTCGCTTTCCGAAGGTCGTGGCCAATGCCCGCGTCGGCAGCACCGTCGACGTCGTCGTCTGGCGCGGCGCCAAGGAAGTGCCCCTGAAGCTGCGTGTCGGCGAACAGGAGGAGCCGGAGAAGCAGAACGTCTCGGCCCAGGGCGGTGCGAAGAAGCCGGCCGAACCCGACCAGCCGGTGACCTCGACCATCGAGCAGCTCGGCCTGACCCTGCAGAAGGTCACCGACCAGCTGCGCGAACGCTATGGCCTCTCCGACCAGGTGAAGGGTGTGGTCATCACCAAGGTGGCGCCCAACAGCCCGGCCGCCGAGAAGCAGCTGCAGGCCGGCGACGTCATCCTCGAGGTCGACCAGAAGCCTGTGACGACGCCGCAGGAGGTCATTGATCTGGTGACCAAGCAGCAGCAGCAGAAGAAGCGCTCCGTGCTCCTCTTCGTCGAGCGCCAGGGCGACCCGCGCTTCGCCGCGCTCAGGCTGCAGAAGTAGCCGGAGCCTGGATAAGGAAAAGGCCGCGCACTGCGCGGCCTTTTTTTATTCTGTCGTCTTGAGCGCAGCGAAAGACCTCACGCTTGCAACACAAGACGCCGTCTGATCATTCGGCGAGGTCCTTCGCTCGCGCTCAGGACGACCGTCAGACCTTCACTACCAGCTTGCCGAAGTTCTCGCCCTTGAGCAGGCCCATGAAGGCCGCGGGCGCCCCGGCGAGGCCGTCGATCACGGTTTCGCGGCTCTTGAGCTTGCCCGCCGTGACGAGCCCGCCGACCTCGTTCACGAACTCGCCCATAAGGGCTGCGTGATCGGAGACGATGAAGCCCTGCAGGGTGAGACGGCGCTGCACGATGGTGAACATCTTCTCCGGGCCGGCGATCGGCGTCGCGTCCTGGTATTCGGAGATGGCGCCGCAGAAGGCGACGCGGCCGAAATTGTTCAGGCGTGCGAAGACGGCATGGAAGATCCTGCCGCCGACATTCTCGAAGTCGGCATCGATGCCCTGCGGGCAGAGCTTGTCCAGTACCGCGCCGACGTCGCGCTCGGTCTTATGATTGAAGCAGGCGTCGTAGCCGGCCTCGCGCACCGCCCACTGGCATTTCTGCTCGTCGCCGGCGCAGCCCACGACGCGGGCGCCCGCGAGTTTGGCGAGCTGGCCCGCCACCTGGCCGACCGCGCCGGTCGCGGCCGAGACGAACACGGTCTCGCCCGCCTTGGGCTTGCAGATGTGGTTGATGCCGTACCAGGCAGTGAAGCTCGGCATGCCCAGCACACCAAGATATGCAGAGAGCGGCAGGCCCGCCGGGTCGATCTTGCGCAGGCCCTTGCCGTCATGGGCCGTGTGCGTCGCCCAGTTCAGCATGCCCATAACGATGTCGCCCTTGGCGAAGCGCGGGTTCTTCGACTCGACCACCTCGCCGATCGAGCCGCCGGTCAGCGGCTTGTCGAGTTCGAAGGGCGGCGTGTAGGAGCGCAACTCGGTCATGCGCGGACGCATATAGGGATCGAGTGACAGGAAGCGCTGAGCCACGAGAATCTGGCCGTCCGCGAGGGCGGGGAGTGTCACGGTCTCGGCCCGGAAGCAGTCCTGGGTGACGTCGCCCTCGGGGCGCTTGGCGAGAACGATCTGCTGGATGTCGGTCATGGGTCTTTCCTCTGTTCGAAGTCGCTGCGGCGATAGCCCTGCAGGTAGAGCAGTGCGGTGAGATCGCCATGGTCGATGCGGGCCGGCACTTCGGCCGCCACCGCCGGCTTGGCATGATAGGCGACGCCGAGGCCGGCGGCCTTCAGCATCGGCAGGTCATTGGCGCCGTCGCCCACGCTCACCGCGTCGCCGGCCGTCAGGCCGCGCTCGCCGGCGAGGCGCTGCAAGGTGGTGAGCTTCGCTTCCTTGCCCAGGATCGGCCGCGCCACGGTGCCGGCCAGCGCCGTGCCGTCATGTTCCAGCACATTGGCGGCATCGACATCGAAGCCCAGCGCCGCGCGTACCATCGCCGTGAAGTAGGTGAAGCCGCCGGACACGAGCGCGCAATAGGCACCGTGCTTCTGCATGGTCGCGATCAGGGTGGCGCCCCCCGGCATGTAGCGGATGCGCGTGGCGGCTTCGCCGAGCCGGCCGACCGGCAGGCCCTTCAGCAGCCCGACCCGCTCCTCGAGAGCGCCGGCGAAATCGATCTCGCCGTTCATGGCGCGGGCGGTGATGCCGGCGATCTTCTCGCGCAGACCCAGGAAGTCGGCCAGTTCGTCGAGCATCTCGTTGTGGATCATGGTCGATTCCATGTCCGCGACGAGCAGCCTCTTGCGACGTCCTTCCGTCGGCAGGACGACCGCATCGATGCCGGCCAGGGTCACGGAAGCTCCGGTTCCCTCGAACGGCACGTCGCAGGCAATGCCGGGGGCCAGCCAGTCGGGCGCGCCCACGACGGCGCCGTTCATCTTCAGGGCCTCGACGGCGGCCGCGACGGCTTCGTCGTTCACGGCGGGACGGGCGGGGTCGGAGATCAGGACGAGGACGTTTTTCACGCCCCGGCTCTAGCGGCGGGGTCGCGGATTTGCAAACAGTGCGCCGGATCATGACATCGCCGGCCCCGGATCGCGTCATCGTCGTCACCGGCCCGACTGCCAGCGGCAAGTCGGCGCTGGCGCTTGCTTTGGCCGAACGCCGTCGCGGGACGGTGATCAACGCCGATGCGATGCAGACCTACGACGCCTTCCCGATCCTGACGGCGCAGCCCAATCGGGAGGAACAGGCGAGGGCGCCGCATGCGCTCTACGGCGTGCTGCCTCTTGGCGAGACCATCTCGGCCGCGCGCTGGCGCGCGCTCGCTGCGGCCGAGGTCGACCGGGTGCTGAGAGAGGGTCGTGTGCCAATCCTGTGCGGCGGCTCGGGACTTTACCTGCGGACCCTGATGCAGGGGATTGCGACCATCCCCGAGGCGCCGGCGGGCCTGCGGGAGCAGGCGAACGCCGACTGGGCTGCCTTGGGCGCTGACGTTTTCCGGGAGCGGCTGGCGGTCCACGACCCCGCCATCGTCGCCAGGCTGAAGCCGGGGGACCGCCAGCGACATGTCAGGGCCTGGGAGATCTGGCAGGCGACAGGCCGGCCGCTCAGCGACTGGCAGAGGGGCGAGCCTGCGGCGGCCCCCTGGCGGTTCCAGACCGTGCTGCTGGCGCCCGAGCGGTCCTGGCTGCGCGAGCGCATCGAGCGGCGCTTCGATGTCATGGTGGCCGAAGGTGTCGTGGCGGAGGTCCGGGCGGTCTTCGATCGGCGGCCCGATCCTGAATGGCCCGGCCTCAAGGCCCATGGTGCGCCTGAACTGTTCCAGCATTTCCGGGGAGAAATGACGCTCGGGGACGTGCGACGCATCGCCGTCGACCACACTCGCCAATATGCCAAGCGCCAGATGACGTGGTTCCGGCATCAAATGGCACCAGATTTGGTGTTTGAAGGGAGACCTGATCAAGCTTTAGGCTCGGCTGAGAAATATTTGGACAATCTGGAGGCCTGAAACTTTGCGTTTCGACCTTTTCTGATTGACCGCTCCAAACCTCGCCTCTATGTTCCGCCGCGCCGCAAAACCCCCGTTTTGCGGCACATTTGTCAGAAGGAGAGCGCTGTGTTGAAGCCCGAGGAGCCCGCCACGACTGGCGCCGATCTGTTGGTGAAAGCCCTGATCGACGAGGAAGTCGAGGTCGTCTTCGGCTATCCCGGCGGCGCTGTCCTCCCGATCTACGATTCGCTTTTCAAGCAGAACCGGCTGCGCCACATCCTGGTGCGCCACGAGCAGGCCGCCGTGCATGCCGCCGAGGGCTATGCCCGCTCGACCGGCAAGGTCGGCGTGGTGCTGGTGACCTCCGGCCCGGGCGCGACCAATGCCGTGACCGGCCTGACCGACGCGCTGATGGATTCCATTCCGCTGGTGGTGCTGACCGGTCAGGTGCCGACGCATCTGATCGGCACCGACGCCTTCCAGGAATGCGACACGGTCGGCATCACCCGGCCCTGCACCAAGAACAACTGGCTGGTGAAGAACGTCAATGAGCTGTCGCGTACCATCCATGAAGCCTTCGAGAGTG
>JABMNB010000281.1 GCA_013205335.1 Rhodospirillales bacterium | reverse complement strand
GCGGCCTCGGCGGTGCGGTGTCCCAGCGCATAGAGCACGCCGATCGCATCGCGCAGCAGGTTTGTGAAGCGAAAGCCGATCTGGTCGGCGTCGAAGTCGGCGTCCCAGCCCGTCGTGCGGCCATAGCCGCGGAGATCGGGAGCGATGGCATGGTAGCCCGCGTCGGCCAGCACCGGCATCACCTTGCGCCAGCTATAGGCGATCTCGGGAAAGCCGTGGAACAGCATCACGGCGGGGCTTCCCTTTTTTTCGAAGCCCGCCTCGAGCACGTGAATGTCGAGGCCGTTGATGCCGGGAAGGATGCGGGCGCGAACGCCGGCGGGAAGGACGGAGGCGGGAAGCGGTTGCATCCAACGAGCCTACGCTGGCCAGAGTGAAAAAGGCAGACCAGTCTGACGCGAGGCCGGAGGCGGGTCCGCTCTGCGATCACGCGGAGCGTTTAACTCAGCGACAGATTGCGGTCGTCACGCTCGGTGTCGCCGACATCATGCGATCGAAGCGCTCCCATGTGGGGGCTTTGGTTGGAAGCCGGTCTTCGAGAGGGTCGCCGCTCCGCCCCTGCCGGTTTTCGCCTGGCCATCGGATACCCTGAATTACCTCGTAGCTGGCAGCTCGCCAGCCGAGTGATCAGCGCCCGGCGGTGTCCTTGCCGTATTGCGGCTCGTTCGTGAACACCAGTAACCGGCGCGCATGAGTCTCGAGCTCCATGCAGGCCCGGTAACCGGAGGTGGCAGGCGCAAGGCCGGATTCAAGGCAGGAGTCGCGCGCGGCGGCGGTGACACGCGCCATCGTGCGGGCGATCTCCGGCTTGCCCCATTCCAGGGCGCGCGTGGCCTGCGACAGGCAGTACTCGTGGCCCTCGGACCTTGAGGTAATGCCCTGCTCCCGGCAGATGCGCTCCGCCTGGCTCTGAGTCGAGGCGGGCGGAACCGGCGGGGCGATCGCCACGATGCCTGCGACGAGCAAAACGCCTCCCAGTGCCAGGCCGGCATGTAGCTGGTTGCGGGTCATCGGCAGCTCCCGTGTAAATGGTTGCGATCAGGTGCTCGAGGAACGCCCTGAATCGCCATGGGGTTGCCGCTGCAAACGATACAATCGCTTGCAGCTGCCCCCTTTTCGCCGCAGCTGCTGCCGTCTTCAGTAGCTCTTGGGCAGGCCCAGCACCCGTTCGGCGACGTAGCAGAGGATGAGCTGCTCGCTCACCGGCGCAATGCGGGCGATCATGACCTCGCGCAGGAAGCGTTCGACGTGGAACTCCTTGGCGTAGCCGTAGCCGCCATGGGTCAGGATGGCACGTTCGCAGGCATCGTAGGCATAGCGGGCGCCGAGATACTTGGCCGAGTTGGCTTCCGCGCCGCATTCCTTGCCGTTGTCGTACAGCCAGGCAGCCTTGAAGGTCAGCAGGTTCGCCGCCTCGAGCTGCATCCAGCTCTCGGCAAGCGGATGCTGGATCGCCTGGTTCTTGCCGATCGGGCGGCCGAACACGACCCGTTCCTTGGCATATTGCGTGGCGCGCGCGAGAGCGGCCTTGCCGATGCCGATCGCCTCGGCGGCGATCAGGATGCGCTCGGGGTTGAGCCCATGCAGCAGGTAGTGGAAGCCCTTGCCCTCCTCCCCGATGCGATCCTCGAGCGGCACCTTCAGCCCGTCGATGAATACCTGATTGGTGTCGATCGCCTTGCGGCCCATCTTCTCGATCTCACGCACCTCGATCTTGCTTCGATCGAAGTCGGTATAGAAGAGCGACAGCCCGTCGGTCGGCCGCTTGCACTTTTCCTTGGGCGTCGTGCGGGCAATCAGCAGCATCTTGTCGGCGATCTGCGCCGTGGTGGTCCAGGTCTTCTTGCCGTGGACGACGTAGCCGTTGCCGTCGCGCTCCGCCTTGGTCTCGAGTGCCGTTGTGTTGAGGCCGGCATCGGGTTCGGTGACGGCGAAGCAGCCCTTCACCTTGCCCTTGATGATGTCGGGCAGGATGCGCTTCTTCTGCTCCTCGGTGCCGAACACCACGATGGGATTGGGCCCGAAGACGTTGAGGTGGATCGCCGATGCGCCCTGCAGGGCGGCGCCCGACTCGGCCACCGCCTGCATCATGATCGAGGCCTCGGTGATGCCGAGGCCCGAGCCGCCATATTCCTCCGGCATGGCGATGCCCAGCCAGCCGGCATCGGCCATCGTGCGGTAGAAATCCTCCGGGAAGCCGCCGTCCTTGTCCTTCTTCAGCCAGTATTTGTCGTCGAAGCCGGCGCAGAGTTTGGCGACGCTGTCCTTGATGGCGAGCTGGTCTTCGGAGAAGGCGAAATCCATTTTCGTTATCCCTGTCATCCCGAGCCGAAGGCGAGGGAGCTTTGAGCCAAGAGAAAGGTCCCTCGCTTGCGCTCGGGATGACAAAATCAGCGATTGAGGCCGAGGAAACTCATCATGAGCCGGTTGAACGGCTCGGGCCGCTCGACGTTGGGCAGGTGGCGCGCCTTGGCGATGTCCTCGTAACGCGCACCGGGGATCTTCGCGGCGATCAGCCTGTTGCGATCGGGCGGCGTCGCCGGATCGTCGTCGCCGCAGATCACCAGGGTCGGGACCTTGATGGTGGGCAGCCGGTCGAGATAGTCGAAGTTCTGGATTGCTGCGGCACAGCCTAGGAAGCCAGCGTCCGACGTGCCGCAGATCGTCGAGTGGATCTCCTTCCAACGTGCCGGATTGGCCTTCTTGAACTCGGCGGTGAACCACCGCTCCATGTTGCCGTCGGCCAGCGCCTTGACGCCGCCCTCGCGGACAGCTGCTTTGCGCTGGTCCCATTGGCCCGCCGAATCGTCGGGCGAAGAGGGGTGCGTATCGCACAGCATCAGCGAGTTCAGGCGCTCGGGATAGCTGAGCGCAAAGCCCTGGCCGATCATGCCGCCGATCGACAGGCCGATGTAATGGACCTTCCAGATGCCCAGCACGTCGAGCGCGCCTTTCACGTCGCCCGCCAGCTCGTCCATCGTGTAGTCGCCATCGACCGGCGCGCTGCCGCCATGGCCACGCATATCGAGCCGCAGCACGCGATAGCCTGCGGCCAGCAGCGGTACCAGCTGCTCGGTCCACATGCCGCCGTCGGCTGCGAGGGAATGGGTGAAGCAGACCGCCGGCGCATTCTGCGGCCCGGCGAGGTCGAAGTAGATCTTACGTCCATCGAGGGAGAGAAGCATTTGAACCCCTTGTCATCCTGAGCGCAGCGAAGGATCTCACGCCAACTACGGTCGCCGTCTGGCCGCCATGTGAGGTCCTTCGCTTTGGTCCAGGGCGGGGGTTACCCCGCCCGAGACGACACTTAATCACATCGCCGAAATGCCGCCGTCGATGATCACTTCCGAGCCGGTCATGAAGCTCGATTCATCGGAGGCGAGGAAGACCAGGGCCCAGCCCACTTCCTCGGGCCGCCCGAGGCGGCCGATCGGGACCTGCTTGCCGAGCTTCTGCTGCATCAGGTCCTGGCCGAAGCGGTCGCGATATTTGTCGAGGATCGGCGTGTCGATGAAGGTCGGATGCACCGAATTGCAGCGGATGTTGTAGCCCGACTTGGCGCAGTGCAGTGCCACCGACTTGCTGAGCAGGCGAACACCTGCCTTGGCGGAATTGTAGGCTGCCATGTTGGCGCCGGCGATGATGCCGGAGATCGACGAGATGTTGATCACCGAGCCGCCGAGGCGTGCCGTATGCTTCTTGATCTCGGCGACGCCGTGCTTGCAGCCCAGGAAGACGCCGTCGAGGTCGATGGCGTGCACCTTGCGCCATTCCTCGAGCGTGATTTCCTCGACTGTCTTGCTGAGGCCGATGCCGGCCGAATTGAGCAGCACGTGGATCGCGCCGAACTTGGTCACGGTTTCGGCGATGGCCGATTTCCAGTTGTCCTCGCTGGTGACGTCGAGCTTCACGAAGTGGCCCGCGGAGCCCAACCGGTCGGCGACAGCCTTGCCGCGATCGACCGCGACGTCGGTCACGACGACCCTGGCGCCTTCCTTGGCCATGAGTTCGGCGGCATTGGCGCCGAGGCCCGAGGCACCCCCGGTGATGAGCGCTACCTTGCCGGCCAGACGATCCGTCATGTCTTCTTTCCTCCCGCAGCGGCCCCCGCTCTTGCTTCGCGGTGGGCGATATAGGTCGTGGACGCCACGATGATCGCCGCGCCCACGAACGTCCAGATGTCGGAGGTCTTGCCCCAGACCGCCACGTCCATCAAGGCGGCCCAGACGATACCGAGGAATGTGATGGGTTGCAGGGCGGAAATGTCGAGCAGGCGATAGGCCCAGGTGATGAAGAAATAGCCCATCGTCCCGAAGAAGCCGGCCGACAGGAACAGCAGGAGCTGGTCGGGGGTCGGCGTCTGCCAGAACCAGAGGCCCAGCGGCGTGAAGCAGAGGGCGCCGATCACGCTCTGCCACAGCACGACGACGGCCGGCTTGTCGCGGCCCGACACGACCTTGGCCACCAGGTTGGAGCCGGCGATCAGCGGCACGGCGCACAGCATGTAGATGATGCCGGGGTTCACGGAGACGAGGCCCGGCCGCACGATGATCAGCATGCCTGCGAAGCCGATGCCGACTGCCAGCCAGCGCCTCCAGTGCACGGTCTCGCGCAGGAAGATCACGGCGCCCACGGTGACGAAGATCGGGCCGGTGAAGCTCAGCGCCGCCATGGTGGCGAGCGGCAGCCAGACCACGGCCTCGTACCACAGCGCATAGCCCGAGGTGTGGAAGAGGCCGCGGAAGCAGTGGAGCTTCAGGTCCTGCGTCTTCATGCCGGCAAGCCCGGCGCGCCACAAAAGGTAGGGCGCGATCAGCGCGACGCCGGCGACCCAGCGGCCCCAGGCGACATAGAGCGGCGGCATCTCGCTCGCCAACTCCTTCACCGAGCCGTTCAGGAAGTTGAAGAAGATGCCGGAGACGACGGCGAGGAAGAAGCCCCGCGCCGTGCGCGAGGGAATCCAGCGTGACAGCGTATCGGGCAATTCGGCGACGGGAGCGGACATGCCGCGGCAGAGGAGGCCGATATGGGATTGGGGTCAAGGCACTGCTTTCGCAGGTCAGCCCCTCGGAGGGGTAATCGCGGGGCAACGTCGTCGTCCCGAGCGATGCGGCGAGCTGGGCATGTGTTCAGCTGAATACTGTCGGATGAAGGACTCGGCAGGCACATCCTCCCCCTCAAGGTCCCTACTTGCACGCTCGCCCCGCTATGGACCTCCAAATCACCCACGCGAAACCGGGAAGAGCCCAAACTCAGAACACTGGCTTGTTGCGCTCTGCGATCGTCAACGTGACAATGCCGTCGAGAGGAAAACCATGCCCGATGCCATCGCCGAGACTCTGACGCACGCGGCCCCCAGCCATCCGCTCGATCCACTGACCCCCGACGAGATACGCCAGGCGTCGGCGGCCGTGCGAGCGGCACACGATCTAGGGCCGGGCATGATGTTCGAAACGGTGAGCCTGCACGAACCCGACAAGAGCGCCGTGAATGACTTCCGGGCGGGTGCGCCGTTTCCGCGCGAGGCGTTCGTTTGCGCTTTCGACCGCACCGACGGCAAGGTCTGGGAGGCCCGGGTGGACCTCGTCACCGACAAGGTCGTCGACTGGCGGCACGTTCCCGGCGTCCGGCCGCGCATCCTGCTCGACGACATAACGCTGGTCGGAGAAGTGGCGCGGGCCGATCCCCGCTTCCGCGAAGCCCTGGCCCGGCGCGGCATCACCGACATCGAAAACGTCCAGGTCGACCCCTGGTCGGCCGGCAACTACGGGCTGCCGGACGAAGAGGGCCGGCGGCTCTCGCATACTTTCTGCTGGTACCGGAGCGAGAAGAACGACAACGGCTATGCCCACCCCATCGAGGGGCTATGTGCTGTCGTCGATCTCGATCGTGCCGAGGTGCTGCGTGTCGACGACTACGGCGTGGCCGACGTCCCGAGGCTCGATCGCAACTATGCTGCCCGCTATCGAAGCGTCTTTCGCGATGACGTGAAGCCGCTGGAAATCGTCCAGCCGGCGGGCCCGAGCTTCGTCGTCGAGGGCAACGAGGTTCGCTGGCAGAAGTGGCGCTTCCGCGTCGGCTTCAATGCCCGCGAAGGGTTGGTGCTGCATGCGATCGGCTACGAGGACGATGGACGGCTGCGGTCGGTGCTGCACCGGGCCGCGTTGTCCGAGATGGTCGTGCCCTACGGACATCCCGGCGGCGGGCATTTTCGCAAGAATGCCTTCGATGTCGGCGAGTACGGCATCGGCGTGCTGGCCAATTCCCTGACCCTGGGCTGCGATTGTCTGGGCGCCATCCGCTACTTCGACGCCTGGCTGGCGGACAGCAAGGGCGATCCCTACTGCATCGAGAGCGCGGTTTGCCTGCACGAGGAGGATTTCGGCATCCTGTGGAAGCACACCGACCTGTTCACCGGCGAGGTTGACGTGAGGCGCGCCCGGCGG
>JABMNB010000280.1 GCA_013205335.1 Rhodospirillales bacterium | reverse complement strand
TCTTTACTTAGCCGACGCTTCGCGCTGTGAGTGATTGGAGTACGTCTTCCAAGTCGGATAATAATCGTCAGCTTGATTGCCCCACGCTGTCCATCCCGCCCGTGGACCACGCGCAAACATCTCTAGATACGGACCCTGTGAGCAGCTCTCGACCAGATCGTACAGCTCGTCCGGTTTACGTGAATGCTCGCGCTTCATCGTTCTTAGGATGTTTACTTGCCTTCGACCTGGGGGAAGCGTGCGAGCATTTTTTCCCCGCGTGCCGAATAACACGAGCTCCGTCGTGTTGCGAAAATAGAAGCCCACGCCACGACCATCTGGACCGCCATCCTTTCGAACCTTGTGCCAGACGATGTTGGACTTGTATGAAAAGCCCCACGCCGCCATGACGCGAAGTCCCTCGGGAAGCAACGCGTTCGGAACCCACAAGTACAAGTGCGCAGTCGGGAGAACTAGCTCTGCGACAGGTAACGCAATGATGTCCGCAAGGACCAGCGTACTGTAGCGATTCAAACGCCTATGCTCGGGAGCGATCTTCCCCGTCTTGTTCTGAAATTGCCATGGTGGATCCGCCAAAACGGTAGCAAACCGCTTCTTTCCAACGTGCCTGTGAAGATCATCACTGACAGATAATTCAGTCACTTTTCTACTACCGCCGGAGTGATGCCGAAGATCAGAACAGGACAGCCACCACTTCGCCCAGCGTTGAGCCGGGGAAGCAGTTTGCCCATCCACGTTGTAGATGCTCCGTACTTTTTTTGCACGTTAAGCGTCGCAAAAAGAGGATTGAGCTTCGCGCTTCGGGTAATCAAGATCCCCAATGAGATTCGACCGAATTCGTGGAACGTGCGGAAAGCAAACAAGTCGCGATCATATGTCTGATCCTTGCTGTTCCATTCCAGGTCCAAAGCCACGCGTCCTTTTGTGTAGTCGACCTTGTGCGTGTCGGACGTGACTGCCGTCCCGCCAACGACATATTCCGCGCTCAGTTTTTCTTCCTTCCATCCGAGCGGTCTCAGCATTGCTGAGAAGCTCTTCGGGATCTTCGATTCGTTCCCGCCTTTGTCAGTGATGTCCTTTTCCTTGATCCGAAACGTCTTCAATGTGTTGACCACGTCGGAGAACTGATCGGAGAATTCGTAGCGCAGGATTGCTGCCGCATGCTTGTGGTCGTGCACCTCGTATAGATTGCTGACCTCGGGTGGAATGTGATCGCTACCCGCCAATTTCCCTTTCGTCGCGCGCTTCCTGTTTCTTGCGCTGCTTCAATTCTGGCAGCGACGACGATGATGCGCACCATAGAGTTTTCCGCCGATTTTCGATGTGATCGAAATAATGAATGGAAGTAACTGCCGAGTCGAAAGACCAAAAATTCATATCTTAATGTAGAGACAAAAGAAGGACAAAAAAATAAGAGGTCTTTAAGTTGTTGTAATATAATGCTAATTTGATTCGTCGAGATAGTAGGAAAAGAACAACACACAAGTCGCAGCGATGCCGATGGCCCAGAAGAGGGCTCGCACGACGCCGGCCAGCATCGTCTGATCGGGCCACAGGTGGGCCACGGCTTCGGCGCCGAACTGGTAGCCCAGCAGGCCGATCATCGTGCCCAGCATGAGGGAAATCGCGGCGTTCCACAGATGACGAACGCCGCGCCGGATGGGCCCCTCCTGCCGTCGCAGCGCGGCCGTGGGCTCGGGAGGCAGCACGTGCCTAGTCTCCTGCGTAGTTGATGCCGGCCCGGGTCTCGTTGATCGCCTGGTCGACCAGGCTGATGGCGCGGTCGCGATGGCCGCCCTTGTTGGGGCGCGCCTGGATGAGTTCGGCGCGGGCCGCCTGCAGGGAGCCGAGGGCCGCCTGCATGTTGGGCTGGTTGGCGCCGGCGGCGCAGGCGCCGATGGCGGCGCCGACGAACAGGCTGACGACGGAAATCTTCACGGACGAACTGATCATCTCTGACTCCAAACAGAAACGGGCGGGGAAACCCCGCCCGTGATGCTACTCAATCGCCTTCCCTTCGCGCACGCTTATTTGGCGGCGGCGGCCCTGTTTGCAGCCGAGGTGACGGCCTTGAGCGAGGCGGCCACGATGTTGGAGTCCATGCCGACGCCCCACAGGACCTTGCCGCCGGGCGTCTCGGCCTCGATGAAGCTCACGGCCTGGGCATCGGAACCGGCGCCGGTGGCGTGCTGGTGATAGTCGCGCACCCGGATCTGGATGCCGCAATTCTTGCCCAGCGCATCGACGTATCCTGCGATCGGACCGTTGCCGCGGCCCGAGATCGTCGCCGGCTTGCCGTTGAACGTCACCTTGGCGTCCAGAAGACGCACGTCGGGATGATCGGGGTCCGGCACGGTGGTGTGGCTGTCGAACGCCACCGGCGAGACGTTCTCGAGATACTCCTTGCGGAACGTGTCCCAGATCAGCGCCGGCTGGATCTCCTTGCCGGTCTCCTCGGCGATCTGCTGGATCACCTTGGAGAACTCGACCTGCAGCAGCCGCGGCATGTCGATGCCGTAGTCGCTCTTCAGGATATAGGCGATGCCGCCTTTGCCCGACTGGCTGTTGATGCGGATGATCGCCTCGTAGCTGCGACCGAGATCGGCCGGATCGATCGGCAGGTAGGGCACTTCCCAGACCTTGCTGTTCGACGCGTCGAGCGCCTTGAAGCCCTTGTTGATCGCGTCCTGGTGCGAACCCGAGAAGGCGGTGAACACGAGGTCGCCGCCATAGGGATGGCGCGGATGCACCGGCAGCTGGTTGCAGTATTCGACCGTCTGGCGGATCTCGTTGATGTTCGAGAAGTCGATCTCGGGATCGACGCCCTGCGTGAACATGTTGAGGCCCAGGGTCACCAGGTCGACGTTGCCGGTGCGCTCGCCGTTGCCGAACAGGCAGCCCTCGATGCGGTCGGCGCCGGCCATGTAGCCGAGTTCGGCCGCCGCGACGCCGGTGCCGCGGTCGTTGTGCGGATGGAGGCTGAGGATGATCGAGTCGCGGTACTTGAAGTTGCGATGGCACCACTCGATCTGGTCGGCATAGACGTTGGCCGACGACATCTCGACCGTGGCCGGCAGGTTGACGATCATCTTCTTCCCGGGCGTCGGCTTGTAGACGTCGCCGACGGCGGCGCAGATGTCGCGCGCGAATTCGAGCTCGGTGCCGGTGAAGCTCTCGGGCGAATACTCGAACACCCATTCGGTCTTCGGGTCGGCATCGGCCAGCTGCTTGACCAGCCGGGCGCCCGACACGGCGATGTCGATGATGCCTGCGGTTTCGAGCCCGAAGACGACGCGGCGCTGCAGGGTCGAGGTCGAGTTGTAGAGATGGACGATGACGCGCCTGGCGCCGCGGCACGCCTCGAAGGTGCGCTCGATCAGCTCGGGCCGGCTCTGCGTCAGCACCTGGATGGTGACGTCGTCGGGGATCATCTTCTTGTCGATGAGTTCGCGCACGAACTCGAAGTCGGTCTCGGACGCGGCGGGGAAGCCGATTTCGATTTCCTTGAAGCCCATGTCGCAGAGCAGCCTGAACATGCGCGTCTTGCGGTCGGAGTCCATTGGCTCGATGAGGGCCTGGTTGCCATCGCGCAGGTCGACCGCACACCAGATCGGCGGCTTGGTGATCACGGCGTTGGGCCACTGACGGTCGGGCAGCGGTACGGCCTTGAAGGGCACGTACTTCTCAGCCGCGTTCGGCATCATCGGTTTCTGGGGATTCTGGGCGTTCTCGGATGACATGACGGGTAGCTCCTCGCGCCGCGCACGGCCGTATGGCTCAAACGATCACTGCAATGGATGAAGGGGAGGCGGCGACTGGTTGGGGGAGAACGGAGACGAACGACGAGCGATCCGCAGGGCCCTTCCGGTTTTTCCGGACGGGCGGCGGATCAGCCGATAAGTCGAAGCGTTGTCAGTCGCAGCATGATGGTCGCGAACATCGATTATTTAGACGCAGACGTCAACCCGCCTCTTACTCCTCCCCATTCAAATGGGGAGGTGGCCCGCAGGGCCGGAGGGGTCATCCTCTCCGGCGCCGCGCTGACCCCTCCGCCCGCGAAGACGCGGGCACCTCCCCATTTGAATGGGGAGGAATGCTGAACGTTAGCGAAGCGGGACGTTCACGCCGATGCTGAGATTGCCGCCGGAGCCGTAGGCCGGTCCGTACGCCGGGGCGTAACGCGGCTCGTAGACGGGCGCGTATCCCATCGGGGACGGGTAGACCACCACGGGGCGCGGCGCATAGACGATGGGCCGCTGCTGAACCACGATCACGCGGTCGTCGCTGTAATGGTGATGGTGGTGCTTGTGCCCCCCGCCCTTCTTCCAGTCGCCGGCGAAGGCTGAAGTCGCGGCGAGCAGGACGGCGCCGGCGGAGGCGGTGGCGGCGAGCAGACGCAACAGGTCGGGGCTCATTTTTGCGATCTCCTTTGCTGCAGACTGAAACGCCTGCAGAAGCCGGATGTTGCCTGTGAATTGCCCGTTGGCGGGTGACCAACTTGTGGTAAGCGGGAAGAAAGAACGGGAGGAAAATTCAGATGGCAGGTCCGTTGGACGGCGTCCGCATTCTCGACTGCACGACCGTCGTGCTGGGTCCGTGGGCGGCGCAGCAGTTGGGCGATCTCGGGGCCGACGTGATCAAGATAGAGCCTCCGGAAGGCGACACGACGCGCCAGCTCGGGCCGGCGCGCAATCCCGGCATGTCGGCCTTCTATCTCGGCTGCAATCGCTCCAAGCGTTCGATCGTGCTCGACCTCAAGCAGGAGTCCGGCCGCGCCGCGCTGTTCAAGCTGGCAGAGACCGCGGACGTGGTGATGCACAATTATCGCCCCGGCCCCGCCAAGCGTCTCGGCGTCGAGTACGAAGCCTTCGAGAAGATCAATCCGCGCCTCGTCTATCTGGCGACCTATGGTTATCGCGCCGCCGGGCCGATGGGACCGAAGGCGGCCTACGACGACATCATCCAGGCGGGCTCCGGCCTCGCCGCGCTGCAGAGCGTGGTGGCGGGACAGCCGCGCTTCCTGCCGACCATCGTGGCCGACAAGACCAGCTCCAACGGCGTGGTCTCCGCACTGTTGGCGGCGCTGTTCGCACGCGAGCGCACCGGCAAGGGCCAGTCGGTCGAGGTGCCGATGTACGAGACGATGGTCTCTTTCGTCATGGTCGAGCATCTCTATGGCGAGACCTTCCTACCGGCGCTCGACACCGCGGGATACAAGCGCGTGCTCAACAAGGAGCGCCGGCCCTACCCGTCGAAGGACGGCTTCTTCGCGCTGCTGCCCTACACCGACGGCCACTGGCGCGAGTTCTGCACGCTCGTGGGACGCGACGACCTCGCGGGCGACGAGCGCTTCCAGGGTCTGGCCAACCGCCTGAAGAACGTCGAGCAGTATTATTCGACGCTCGCGGGCCTGTGCGCCGAGCGCACCAATGCCGAATGGGTGGAGTTGTTGAAGGACTCCAACGTGCCGCACGGGCCGGTGAACACGCTCGAAGATTTGTTCGTCGATCCGCAGCTCGAGGCGACCGGCTTCTGGAAGGAATTCGACCACCCGACCGAAGGCAGGATCAGGATGACCGACATCCCGCCGCGCTTCAGCAAGACCAAGCCCGAGATCACGCGCCTGCAGCCGCGGCTGGGCGAGCACAGTGTCGAGGTCCTCCAGGAGGCAGGGTTTACGCAGGGCGAAATCGACGCCATGCTCAAAACGGGCGCGACCAGGACGGCCGCCAAGACAGGCTAGGCCGTCCCGACAACGAGTCGCCGCCCGATCGGGGGGGCGACCATGATCGTACGGGCAACACGGCGTGACCTGCTGCGCTACGGATCTCTGGCGGCGGTGGCGGCAGCGCTGCCGGCGCCGGCCATCGCGCAAGGATGGCCGACAAGACCCATCAGGATCGTCTGCACCTATCCGGCGGGCGGGCTCACCGACATCTTCTCCCGCGCCTATGGCGAGTACGTGGCCGAGAAGACCGGCCAGACGGTGATCGTGGAGAACAAGGCCGGTGCTGCCGGCGCGATCGGAGCGGAGATCGTCAAGCAGTCGCCACCCGACGGCTACACGCTGATGTTCACCAATTCGACGACGATGGTGCAGAACAAGGCGCTGTTCAAAAAGCTGCCCTACGATCCCGACAAGGATTTCGCCCTCGTCGCCTGGTTCAATACCGGTCACCTGCCGACCATGGTGAACAAGGACATTCCGGTGAGGAACGTGCCCGAGTTCGCCGCCTGGGCACAGGGCAGGAAGGTCTCGCTCGCCACCTACGGCATCGGCTCCTTCGCCCATATCGTCACCGAGACGCTGAACCGCCATTATGGGCTCAAGATGGAGGCGGTGCATTATCGCGGCGAATCGGCGATGTGGCAGGACGTGGCCTCCGGCTCCGTGCAGGGCGCGACCGGCAGCTATGCCTCGGGCACGGCCGTGCTGCAGGCGGGCAGCGTGAAGCCGATTGCGGTGCCGACCATGGTGCGCATGAAGAAGCTGCCTGACGTCGCGACCTTCTACGAGCAGGGGCTGACCGAGAAGGCTTTCCAGGTCCGCGGCTGGGTAGGCTGCGCGGCGCCGGCCGGCACGCCGCCCGAGATCGTGCAGAGGCTTTCGGCGCTGATGGTCGAGGCCGGCAAGACCGACCGCATCCGGAAGATCAACGACACCTTCGCCATCGACGAGGGTGCCCGCGACGCCGCCTACTTCCGCCAGGTCCTCGACGAGGAGGGCCCGGTCTCGATCGAGGTGGTCAAGAGCCTGGGGATCGAACCGCAGTAGCGCAGGTAGAGCCACCGTCCTGCTTCCGGCTCGCAGCTGAAGAGACGGAAGAGCGGCGAGGTGCCGAGGCGCCGCTTCAGCAGGATCGCCGGTGCGCATGAGCGGGCCGATGGCCTGCAGATCGTCGCCGCTCAACGGGATGTCGGCCTGGTGCAGATCGAGGAGCTTGGAGCAGCTCGCCGCACCCGCCACCAGCCTGCGCGGAATGTCCGGATACGGGCAATGCCATCAGGGGTGGCCTTTACGCCTGGCGAAATCGTCGCCATGCTCGCCGCAGGCGCGACCGGGACGGCATGACCGTCGCCAAAAAAAATCCGCGCCACAGGGAGGCTATCGATGATCGTGCGTGCGTCGCGACGTGATGTGCTGCGTTATGGCTCTGCCGCTGCCGCTGCAGCGGCCCTGCCGGCTCCCGCCATCGGCCAGGCAGCCTGGCCCAACAAACCGATCCGGATCATCTGCGGTTATCCGGCGGGCGGTCTCACCGACACTTTCGCCCGTGTATATGGCGAATACATCGCCCAGAAGACCGGCCAGCCGGTGTCGGTCGAGAACAAGACCGGCGCCAGCGGCGCCATTGCCGCCGAGCAGGTCAAGGGAGCGGCGCCCGACGGCTACACGCTGATGTGGACGATCTCGACCACGTTGATCATGAACAAGGTCCTGTTCAAGAAGCTGCCCTACGATCCGGACAAGGATTTCGTCCTGATCTCGTGGATGGACGCGGGCCATTTGCCGCTGATCGTCAACAGCAAGTTGCCGGTCAAGAACCTGGCCGAGCTCGCCGACTATGCCCGTGCCAACAAAACCAGCCTCGGCACCTACGGCGCCGGCTCCTATAGCCATGTCGCCGTGGAGGCGCTGAACCGTCACTACAAGCTCGGCATGGAGGCCGTGCATTATCGCGGCGAAGCACCGATGTGGCAGGACGTCAGCTCGGGCGCGGTGCAGGGCGGCAGCGGCAGCGTCGCCGCGGCCTCGGGCGTGCTGCAGACGGGCAACGGCCGGCCGATCGCCGTGCCGACCAAGGTGCGCATGGCGAAGCTGCCCGACGTACCGACCTTTTACGAGCAGGGCGTCACCGACCGGGCCTTCCAGGTCCAGGGCTGGATCGGTCTGGTCGGTCCGGCCGGCATGCCGAAGGAGATCGTGCAGAAGCTCTCGGACATGATGGTCGAGGGCGGCAAGAGCCCGCGCATCCAGCAAATCCTCGCCACCTTCGGCATCGACAATGCGGCGCGCGACCACGTCTTCTTCGAAAAGATCGTGGCCGAGGAGGGGCCGGTCTGGATCGAGCTGGTGAAGGGGCTGAATCTCGAACCGCAATAAGCGGCGCATTGGCGGCTTCGAACGCGCACTTCGCATTGCTCGCGCAGGTTGCTGGGGCCGGCACCCGCGCGGAACGTATCGCAGGCCGAGATTTACGGGGGCTTCCGTCGCTTTGCGATTGCATGCCTGCACGTCTTGATTGTACGTGTAGGATTATTGCAAGCAGCTGGCATATGTTGGCATTCGAAGCGAAAGGGACCCGGTCGTTCATGGCCCTTGACGTCTATGCAGGGTCGCTCACGCGTTATTACGCCGGTGCCTGGGAAAATCTCGTCGAGAAGGCGACACGCGAGCGCGGGGCCCCGCAGCCTGCTCGTTCCGCCGAGCTCACCGATGTCGCGAAGGCCCAGGATCGCATTCGTCCGAAGGTGATCGCGTGGCGCGCGGTGCTGGCCGAGGCGCTGGGGGACCGGATCGAAACCCCTCTCGATTGGGACGAAACCGAAGCGGCGCCGTGGTTCAGCCATCGACCGGGCTGGGACGGCTTCGGCTCGCTGGTCCTGTGGGCGGCCTATGCCGAGCATCCGACCTTGCGCCGGCCCGAGACCCTTCCGGAGGAGTGGGATCACGACATCGCGCTGACGCGCTCGACGGCACCGGGCTTTCGCTCCCGCTACTCCCATCTGGTGCACAACGTCGAGCTGTGGCTGCCGGTGGCCTTTGAGATCACGTTCGAGGGCGAGGATGTGAGCGGGCGCCGGGTCGTGATGGGCTCGGTGACGACCCTGCGCCGCCAGCTGGCCGACCTGAACGCGGCGACCTGGAAGGCTTCTGGTACCGACGTCGCGGCGTGGGCGCGGATGCGGCCCGAGCAGAAAGCGGTGGAAGGGTGCGCGCGTTATGCCTTTGCGATCCTCACCGAGCTGGCTCAGCGGGCTCAAGCCGGGCGTCTGCCGATGAAACTCGACCACTAAAGAGTCGGCCGTCAAGAAGCCGGATTGAGAGTTGGTTGTCCTTTAGGGGCGCTTGTGAGGGGGCCAGGATTATGCGGAAAAATATCCTGAGCCAGGCCAGGATGCGCCTGAAGTTGTATCCGGCGGCAGTGAGGTTGGCATCGGCGGCGTCGCCGGCATGGCCCTTGAG
>JABMNB010000279.1 GCA_013205335.1 Rhodospirillales bacterium | reverse complement strand
TCGAGACGCATCGCTGCGCGATGCTCCTCAGGATGAGGAAGGGGAGGTAGAGAATGCCCAAGATAAACGGCGAACGACTGCTCGGCGACCTGCGGCGCATCGCCGATTTCGGCCGCTATCAGACTGGCGTGCATCGCCCGCATCTGTCGCCACAGGATGTCGAGAGCCGGCACTGGCTCGCGGCACGCATGAAGGAGGCGGGTCTCGAGCCGGTGATCGACGGCATCGGCACGGTGATCGGCAAGAGCCCCAAGACGGGCCCGCGCATCCTGATCGGCTCGCATTCCGACACGCAGCCGCGGGGCGGCTGGCTCGATGGTGTCATGGGCGTGATCTATGGCCTCGAAGTGGCGCGGGCGCTGGCGGAGGATCCCGAGACGGCGCACCTCGCCGTCGACGTCGCCTCCTGGGCCGACGAGGAAGGCCACTGGGGCCAGATGACCGGCAGCCGCTCCTTCATCGGCATTTTCTCCGAGGCCGACATCGACAAGGCGAAGCACCGCGACGAGGGTACGCCGATGCGCGAGGCGCTGAAGGCGGCCGGCCTCGAAGGCGTGCCGCGCGAGCATCTCGAAGAGGGCAGGTACCGCGGCTATCTCGAAGCCCATATCGAGCAGGGCGGCCTCCTCGAAGCAGGTGACAAGCGCATTGGCATCGTGACGGCGATCGTCGGGATCATGCAGTTCCGCCTGACCTTCAGCGGCATCCAGAACCATGCGGGCACGACGCCGATGCCGATCCGCAAGGATGCCGGCGTGGCCATGATGCGGCTCTACAACGACGTGATGGACGAGTTTCCCACCGTCTCCGGTCCGCGCAGCGTGTGGACGGTGGGCAAGATGGTGCTGGAGCCTGGCGCGCCGGCGATCGTGCCCGGCCGGGCCGAGATGATTCTCCAGTTCCGCGACGCCGACTACAAGATCCTTCAGGCCTTCGAAGCCAAGCTGATGGAGATCGTTGCCGATCATCAGAAGACGAGTGCGTGCAAAGTCGAGTGCGTGAACCTCTCGCGCACGCAGCCGCTGGTGATGGACGAGCGCTTCCTCGAAGCGATCGAGGAGTCGGCCGCCACCCATGCAGCCGACAAGCACGTGCGCATGCCGTCAGGTGCCGGCCACGATGCGCAGGTGATCGGGCTGAAAATTCCGGCGGCGATGATGTTCGTGCCCTCGATCGGCGGCATCTCGCACCACTTCACCGAGAATACACACGACGCTGACATCGTCCTGGGCTGTCAGGTGTTTGCCGATGCGACGGCAAAGATCTTGAAGGGGAACTGACGCGGCGTCTTGAGCTATCCTGCTCGACCGGATGAAGCGGTCCAGGAGCAGGAATGTCGAAGGTCACGCGCGCGACGAAGGCGCTGGAGCAGGCGAAGGTCGCCTTCACCGTCCGTAGCTATGACTACGATCCCGGCGCCGACAAGGTCGGGTTGCAGGCGGCCGACGCGCTGGGTGAGCCGCCGATGCGCGTGCTCAAGACCCTGATGACGCTGGTCGACGGCAAACCCGCCTGCGTGATCGTGCCGTCCGATCGCGAGGTCTCGATGAAGAAGCTGGCGGCCTCCTTCAAGGGGAAGTCGGCGGAGATGATGAAGCCCGCCGATGCCGAGCGCATGACCGGCTACAAGGTCGGCGGCATCAGCCCGTTCGGCCAGATGCGGCCGGTGCGGACTGCAATCGAGGCCGAGGCGATGGCGCACGAGCTGGTCTTCCTCAACGGAGGCCAGCGCGGCCTGCAGGTCCAAATGGCCCCCCGCGACGCCGTCGCGGTGCTGGACGCTGTCGTGGCGCCTCTTGTGGCGTAGCGCGGTTCGCTCTACTGCGCCGCCGCCAGATAGCGGGCCAGGCTGCCGGCCTTGTCCGCGGGCAGTTTGGAGGGCGTGGCGTTCAGGCGAATACCCAGCTCACAGGCCTCCTCGCCCGACAGGCGCGCGAGGTTCTGCAGCTTCTCGAAATCGGCCGGCGTCAGTCCCGCCTCGATGAGCAGGGTATGCGCCTCCGTGTCGTTCGGCACGGGCGGTGGCGCCGCGGCACCCGACTTCATCGCGGTCCGGCCCGTGCGATAGGCCTTCTCCATGGCCGTCAGCATGTTGCGCATCAGCTGCTGGCCCTGCGCGTCGAGCCGGTCGGCATGCTGGATGCCGACCAAGGTCAGCTCGCGACAGGCTGCAACATTGGTGCCTCGCAGATGTCGCATCAGCGCGATGCGGGCGGCCAGCACACCCTCTGCGTCAGCGGCGTCGGTCGCGCGCAGCGCCGGCACGATGTGGGTGGCCCGCAACTCGCTCATCAGCACGAGCGGACGCGGCGCGCCCTGGGTCGTCGGATTGCGCAGCTCTTCACGCAGCGAGGCCCGCAGCCGCGTCTCGGCATCGGGAACGTCGGCCAGCACCAGGCCGACCAGCGGCAGGGTGCGCGCTTCCGTCATGGCGTTGTCGACCATCGCGGTGTCGTCGCCGGTCAGCGCTTCGAGTCCGTAGATCGCGCCGGCAGCGGCCAGGGCGCCGGCGAGCGTGGCCGCCCCGGAACGTATGAACCGTTGCCGGGAAGAGACGTTGCGGCCGAACAGATAGAGGGCGCCGCCGGCCACCAGGGCAACAACGACGATGACGGCGACTTTCTCCACCACACTACTCCTGTATGCTCGACCTTCCGGACATGGTAATCGCGCTAGCCTGCCGCACGGATGCGGTGGAATGTGGGCAGACCAGACCGCGAAACATGCCGATCCATATCGATATCTTCCACCCCAGCCGGCTGGTCATCGCCGTCGTTCGCGGCACCTTCACCGCCGACGATGTTCGCGACGCGGTCAGTCAATTCCTGGCCAGCGATATAGTGCATTATCGCAAGATCATCGACATCGCTTCACCGACGACGCCGCTGGACAAGGCCGGGGTCGAGACGATGGCCAATCTCGTCCTCGCCCAGCGCGATGACCGGCCGCGCGGGCCGTTGGCGTTCGTCGTCAATTCGGGCCAGGCATCCGAGAATGCAGAGGCCTTCGCCAGGCTGACCGAGGGCGCGCGCACGGTGAAGGTCTTCCAGAGCTTGCACCAGGCGCGGAAGTGGCTCGACGAAAACACGCAGCCGGCAGGCCCGCGCTGATCTTTCTGCTGTCGGGATGCAGGTGTCCCTGACCGCTCGGCGATCAGGCGCGGAGTAATTCACGCCGCCTGCTGCTCGTACATACAGGTTCGATGCCCCTCGAGTTCTACATCTTTCCGCTGGACCGCATGGTCTTGGGGGTGGCGCGCGGCGAGATCTGGCTGGCCGATCTCACGATGCTCGTGAAGGACCTGATCGACAGCGCAACTGCTGTATCGCAAGATCGTCATGGCCTCCGAGCGACCGCTCCAGGTGGTTCCGCTCGATCCACACAGGCGCAAGTGGCTGCTGGCGAACTTGGTCCGGCGCGTTCCGACGAGAGCCTAAGACGCCTTGCCGGCCGAGACGCCGAACAGCCGTTCGTTGTCGGTCGCGACGGCACCCCAGAATTCCTGTACCGGGGCTGTCGCCGTCGTCGCGACCAAGGTGGCGAGAAGGATCGACATCCTCTTCATCACTGTGTGTTTTTCTCGAGAAAGGTGCGTACCCGGTCGATCGATTGCTGCAGGAAGTGCGGTGCCCGCCAATCCTTCTGGACCTCGATGTTCCGCGCGAGCGCCGCGATCTCGTCGCTGGTATGCGCGGGATGCGGCTTGTCGGTGCCGGGTTGCAGCAGCAGCGGTGTCTTGCAGTTCTTAACGAACTCACGGGTTACGGAGAAGACGAAGTCGGAACCGAACATGTTCCGGCCGAAGCTCTGGATCGTCGCTTCGGAGATAGAGGGATCGCGCGCCCGCACGGTGTCGCTGTAGCCGCCGACCGCCGCATCCCAGGTGTCGCGGTTCTCCCACAGGCCGATCGGATTCTGCAGCACCGCGGCGGCGACGCGATCGGGCGCCTGTTCCATCGCCTCGAAGCAGTAGCTGCCGCCGATGCAGCCGCCCATCACGGCGAAACGCTTGAAGCCGAGATGGTCGATCAATGCCAGGTGATCGGCGGCGAACGTGTGCCATCCATGGTCGGGCTTCACGTCGGCCACCGACTGGCCGGCGTTGCGCTGGTCCATGGAGATGACGGTGAACCGGTCGGCGAGTGACGTGCGCGGATCCATCCACGCGCGCGGCGCGCCGTCGGCGCCGGGCCCCCAGAACTCGATCGACGAGCGCAGGCCGCCCGGTGCGTAGAGCAGGAGGGGAAAGCCCTTGCCGTGGACCTCGTAGTGAATTTCGGCGTCGGGCCGCTTGAGGACCGGCATGGGCTCGCTCTCCTTGGTATCAACCCTGCGGCTTATAGCCGATCGAATCGATGATCGTCTTCCAGCGTGCGAGGTCGGTCGTCATGCGCTCGGTGAATTGGGCAGGCGTCGAAGTCTCTATGTCGAGGCCAAGTTCGGTCAGCTTCTTCTGGATTTCGGGAGTGGCCAGCACCGCCTTCAACTCTTGGCCCCAGGCGTCGATCAGGGGCGCCGGCATCTTGGGAGGGGCGAAGAAGACGTACCAGCCCAGGATCGAGAGCTGCGGATAGCCGAGCTGGGTGATGGTCGGAATCTCGGGCGCCGAAGTGGTGGGCTTTACGCCCGAGGTGAAGATCACCTTCACCTTGCCGGCACGGTGATGTTCCAGGAAGTCGGTGATGCCGCCGCAGCCCGCCGCGATATGGCCACCCTGCAGGTCGGCGACCAGCGGCGCAGCACCGCGATAGGGCACCGGCTCGAGCGGGATGCCGACCGCCTTGCCGGCCATGACGCCGAAGAAATGCGTGAAGGAACCCAGCGCCGTCGTGCCGAAGGAGGCGCGCGTCGGGTTCTTCTTCAGCCATTCGACATATTGTTTGAGGTCGTTGACGCCGATGGTCGGCGACACGCAGAAGGCGGTCTGTACCGTGCCGGCCAGCGTGATCGGCGCGATGTCGGTCATCGGATCGAAGGGCACGGCGGGCATGGTGAGCTTCTGCACGATGGTTGCCGAAGGCACATAGGCGATCGTCGTGCCATCGGTCCCGCCATTCTTCAGGGCCTCGACCGCGATGGTGCCGGACGCGCCTGGTTTGTTGTCGATGATGACGCTGCGGCCTGTGCGCTGTTTAAGTACCTCGGCAATCAGGCGTGCCATCACGTCGGTGCCGCCACCGGCGGGAAAGCCGACCAGGATCTTGAGCGGCTTGTCGGGCAGACCGGTCTGTTGGGCGCGCACGCTGGCCAGAGGCGTGGCAAGCGCTGCGCCCGTCATCAGGATCGATGCGCGGCGGCCGACATTCTTCGTGGTCATTCCTGTTTCCTCCTGGACGTTTTTTATGGGGACACCAGACTCCATGCGAGTTCGGCCCGTTCTCGTGCGGACCTGCTCATCTTGATCGAGTCGGGATTGGACGAGTTGCCCTGCAGGCCGCGGCGATAGACACCCTGCGCAATGGCGGCGAGGCGGAACAGCGAGAAGGCGAGGTAGTAGTTCCAGTCCGGGATCGAGGTCCGCCCGTTGCGCCGGCAGTAGGCGGCGACATACTCCTGCTCGGTCGGCAGCCCCAGAGCGGCGAAGTCGACCGCGGCGAAGCCGTGCGGCGGGTCCTGTAGATGATAGCCGAGGCAATTGTAGGCGATGTCGCACAACGGGTGGCCGAGCGTCGAAAGCTCCCAGTCGAGCACCGCCACGACGCGCGGTTCGGTCGGATGAACGATCAGGTTGCCCAGCCGGTAGTCGCCGTGGACGATGGTCGTGGGATCGCCATCGTCGGGAATGTTCTCCGGCAGCCAGGCCGAAAGCCGGTCCATGGCTGGAATATCCTCGGTCTTGAGCTCCGCATATTGCCGGCTCCAGCGCGAAACCTGGCGGGCGATGTACTGGCCGCTGCGGCCATAGTCGCCGAGACCGACCTTCACGGGATCGACCTTGTGCAGGCGGGCGAGCACATCGTTCATCGAATCGAAGATCGCCGTTCGCTCTGCCGGCGTCTGGCAGGGCATCGCCGGGTTCACCAGGATGCGACCGGGCACGGCTTCCATCACGTAGAACATCTGGCCGATGATGGCGTCGTCAACGCAGAGCAGCCGGGCTGGCGCGACGGGCACGTCGGTCGCGGCGAGGGCGGAGATCACGCGGAATTCGCGGTCGACCTGATGCGCCGAGGCCACCAGCTTGCCGGGTGGCTTCTTGCGCAGCACGAAGTCGCGGCGCCCATTGTCCATGTCGGCAGCGACGAAGAAGGTCGGATTCGAATGACCCGAATCGAACTGCCGGACGTCAAGTCCGCCGCGATATCCCTCGAGGTTCTCGCGGAAGTAGCGGTCGAGCGATTCCACGTCGAAACGATGGCGCTCCATCACGGGGACGGTATCAGCGTAGGTCAGCATGCCGTGACGAGCCTAAGGTCCGTGCACGCCGCTGCGCAAACGGTGCGGGCCGCAGGGAGGAACGGACGGAACTCCTCTCCCAGAGCAGCGTTACCGCCGGTCTGCGAGGTTTCGTGTCCGAAAAGCCAGTTGTCCGCGTCCCGACCGTCCATCTGCGGGGCGGGTCGGCCATACGCCGTCCGCTGATCGTTCTTGCGACCTGTGCGGTCGGCGTCGTGGCCTATCTCGCCCGCGACTTCCTGATCCCCACCGCGGCAGCGCTCGTCCTCGCGCTGATCCTGACGCCCGTGGCAAAGAAGTTCGAGCGCTTGCGTCTTCCACCGACGGCCGCGGCGGGCGCTTCAGTGTCATTGCTGGCTTTGGTGGTCACGGGGCTCTTGGTGGTGGCAGCACCGGCGATCTCCAGCTGGGCTGAACAGGCTCCCTACCTCACCTACACGCTGGAACGGAAGCTCGAGGGCTTGCGCAAGTCGCTGGCGATCGTGAAGCAGGTCACCGATCGGGTCGAGCAGGCTGCCCAGGCACAGCCGTCGCAAGCCACCGCGGATCAGAAGCCGCCCGAAACGATCGTACTGCGGGACAAGTCGCTGCTGTCGGAGGTTGTGAGCACCACGCCGGCGCTGCTCCTGCAGATCGGCTACGCAGCCGTGCTGTCTTTCATGCTCCTCGCGCATCGCAACGACCACAAGCGCCAGATCCTGCGGGTGCCGATCAACTTCAACACACGGGTGAGGATCGCGCGCGTCATGCGCGACATCAACGAACGGGTCGGCACCTACCTGTTCGCGCTGGTGATCATCTACTCCCTGGTGGCGGTGGCCTCGACCGTCGTGCTCGCGTTGCTGGGTTTTGCGAATCCGATCCTGTGGGGAGTGCTGATGGGGTTGGCCTCTTTCGTGCCGTTCGTTGGCCCCCCGGTTGCCATTGGCCTGGTGGCGTTCGTGGCCCTCCTAACCTACGAGGACTGGATGCACATGCTGGCGGCCCCGGTCGCGCTCATGGCGATCCACTTCGTCGAGTCCCAATTGATTACGCCGGCTTTCGTCAGCCGCCGGTGTGCGCTGAACACCGTGGCCGTATTCGCGGGCGTTGCCTTTCTCGGTTGGATGTGGGGAGCGGTGGGCGCCATCGTGGCGGTGCCGTTGCTGATCCTGGTCAGCACCGTGTCGGCGCATCTGCCGATGTTGCGCTGGCTGGAGGTTCTGTTGTCGGAGGACCGGCCCGTCAGCGAACGGTTGGCCGTGAAGCCGCCGCTGGCCTCCGTGACGCCGATTCAGATGCGGCTGCGGCGGCGTCGCGTGGCCACGAAGTAACCACCCCCCAAGATCGCCCAGGCGGCGCCCATGATCGCTGCTGCGCCAGCAGGATCGAGCCGGCTTTCAAGGAACGCAAAAGCCGAAAACGTAAGGAAGATCGCGCCGACACCGATGGCAAGGGCGGCGCCCACCGTCATCAGTACACGATCGATCGAGTCGTGCGTGGCGGTCTGCAGCGAACTGATCGCGTCCTGCGCGGCGGTGCGAAGTGAACGGGCCGCGGCACCGCTTGCCGCGACCCGGAGCAGGGGGCCGATCATCGAAGGCGTCGCGTGCCTGGCAGAACGGGCAGTTGCTCTCGCCGGCGTGCTACTGCCGACGACAAAGCCAGCCTGCGAGGAAGCCGATACCGACGACGGCGGCCAGAGTCGTGAGCGGCCGGGCTTCGGCTTGCTCTACGATCGTGTCGGCAGCCTTGTTCTTGAGACTGATGGTGTCCTGCGCGATCGCCTTGGCGGTGTCGCCATACTTGGCGATAAGCTCGCGGGCGCACTTGAGCGTCTCCTCGACGGCTTCCTCGCCGCGCGCAACGATCGACTGGCCGGTGCCGGTCATCGACTCCGTGAGTTCCTCGAGCTGTGCCTTGAGAAGGGCGATCTCCTTGGCGAGATCCTTGCCGTTGGCGTTACTGGCGGCGCGCATGGTCAGTTCTCCGGATGATTGCAAACAGGGGCGTCCTCACTCAAAACGCCCCGGAGCTCCGGAGGTTGCGACTCAGCCGTCCCAGACGTTCTGAGGCATGGGCAGGCGCGCGAAATCAGCGTCGCCAAGGGGCGGGTCGCACATCACGCCCTCGCGTTCCAGCAGCATCATCCACTGCCGAACGTGCTGGCCCGAATGCCAGGTCGTGCGCTCCAGGAGTTCATGCAGGCTCTGCGGGCCATAATAGGTCGAGAGCATGCGCTCGGGGCAGGTGTCGCCGTGGGCCCACCAGTTGCGGAGGCGCTCCCGTACGGAGGCGCCATAGGCTGCGACCGATGCCATGCCGGCGTCGGCGGCTGGCTCCTCGCGGAACGCGGCCTGTACCAGGGTGGTGCCTTCCTCGGAATCGAGGAAAGCCGCTACGAGCCGGAAGAGATGGAACGCAAGCGCGCGGTAGCTGCGCGGCCGTCCCGGCACGTGCACGTCGAGCCGTTCGGCGGGCATCAGCGGCAGCAGCCCAATGGCTGCGGTCATGAACGTGTCGAGCCGCGCGTAGAGTTCGGCCGGCGAGAGGTCGGGACCCGTTTTCTCCTGTAGGCCGAGGAAAGCTACGATCTGTGGCAGGCTCTGGCCGAAGACGAAGTCCTTGCCGCGCGACAGGACCGGTACCGAGCGTGCGCCCAGCGCCTGGAGTTCGCCCAGGCCGGCAGAATTTTCGAGGACATTCACGGAGACGAAGTCGATCTCACGGACCGATAGAAACTCTTTGAGTCTCAGGCAGCTCGTTCAACCCGGCTGCCAGAAGACCTTCAGTGGCTCTGTCATCGCATTCTCCTGAAGACGCTCAATTGGCGGCCTGGATGCCAAGCATGTCAAGCAGCGTTCGCCAGCGGATTAGGTCCGAGGCAAGACGGATCGAGCATTCGTCGGGCTGGGTGACGCCGACGATCACACCATACTGGGTCAGCTGCTCCCGCACATCCGGCCGCTCCACGGTGAGAGTCAGTTCGCGGTTCCAGGCGGCGACCAGCGGCGGTGGCAGGGCGGCCGGCGCGAAGAAGCCGTACCAGTCGATCAACTGCAGCTTGGGGAAGCCCAGTTCGACGACAGTCGGAACGTCCGGCAACACGGGATTGCGCAGCGGTCCCGATGTGGCCAGGATCCTGAGCTTCGCGCCACGATGCTGATGTACGAACGACGCCAGTCCGCCGCAGCCGGCCGGTATCCGGCCCTGACCGAGATCGGACGAAAGCGGGCCGGCGCCGCGGAAGGGCACGGGTTCCAGGGCGATGTCGTACTGCCGCCCCAGCAGTTGCGCGAAATACTGCGAGAAGGTCCCGGGTGCATCGGTGCCGAAGCGACGGCGCTCTGACGGACCGTCCTTCACCCACTGCACATACTCGGCCATCGTGCGAACGCCGATCGAAGGCGATACACAGAAAGCCGTCTCGTATGTGCCGATGATGCCGAGCGGTGCGAGGTCGACCATGGGATCGAACGGGAAGGTTGCGGGTGACGTCAGCCGGCCGATCAGGGTGGTGCTCGGCAGCATTCCGACGATCGAGCCGTCAGGGGACGCTTTCTTCAGCGCCTCGCCCATCGTGGCACCCGCGGCGCCAGGACGATGCTCGACGGCGACCGGGCGGCCGAGACGCTGCTGGATGGAGGGAGCAATGGCGCGGGCCACGACGTCGGAGCCGCCGCCTGCGGCAAAGCCCACCATGATACGCAATGCCCGATCCGGCAGCGCCGACTGTGCCAGGGCCGGCTTTGGCATAAGAGCCGCACCGGCCGAAGCCAGCAGGAAGCGGCGGTTCACAAGGGACATGCGCCCTGTATACGCGGTCTTGTGGGCTTTGGATCGGCTAGGTTTTGTGGTGGCACACCACGCAGATCTTGTTGCCATCGGGGTCGCGTAGATAGGCCCCGTAGTAGTGCGGATGGTAGTGCGCGCGAATGCCGGGCGCGCCTTCATCCGCGCCGCCGACGGCGAGCGCCGCCTTATGGGCGTCGTCGACCGCGCCGCGACTGGCCGCCTCGAGACCGATGGTGATGCCGTTACCGACCGAGGCCGCTTTCTTGTCGAGCGGGCTCAGGATCCAGAGCTGCGGCCGTCCGCCGGCCGGCCCGTAGCCGACGGCATTGGGATAGTCCATGTGGCGCACCAGGCCGAGCGGCTGCAGAAGCGCATCGTAGAAGGGCTTGGCCTTGCCCATGTCGTTGCTGCCGATCGTGACGTGACTGAACATTGAGCGCCTCTTCCGGGTTCACCCCATCAGGATCACGCAGCCATGGGCCTCGGCAAGCCGAAATGATCGCGCAGCGTGGTGCCTTCATAGGCGGTGCGGAAAAGCCCGCGCTTCTGAAGGATCGGCACGACCTCGGCCACGAACACGTCGAGCATCGATGGCAGTAAAGGCGGCATGAGGTTGAAGCCGTCGGCAGCGCCGTCGTTGAACCAGTCCTCGACAAGATCGGCGATCTGCTCCGGTGTGCCCGCGGTGGTAAAGTGGCCGCGCGCGCCGGCAAGATAGGCGAGCAGCTGGCGCAGGGTGAACTTTTCGCGACGGACCAACCCGACGATCACTTCGGTGCGGCTGCGTGCGGCCTGGACCGTGCCAGGGTCGGGGAAATCCTCCGCCGTGAGCGGCCTGTCGAGCGGCAAATGTGAGAAATCATGGCCGCCGAAGCGGCCGCTC
>JABMNB010000278.1 GCA_013205335.1 Rhodospirillales bacterium | reverse complement strand
TGGCGGACAGGGCGGGATTCGAACCCGCGGTGGCTGTTACACCACGCACGCTTTCCAAGCGTGTGCCTTAAACCGCTCGGCCACCTGTCCGGGAAGCGCGGTTGGCCGCTCTTATAGCGCGGTGGATGGCTTGGGCAACGGTCTTCCCCGCTGCGGCCGGCTTGGCTAGGTTCGGACCGGTACTTGACCGGTCCTTGGGGGGGCGTAATGGTCGTGTTTCGTGCCTTGGGCTGGCTTTTGCTGGCCCTGGCTGTCGCAGTGGTCGTGCACGACCTGCTCACCTGGTGGTCGGAAGGCAGATATCCCTTTTCGACCCTGGGCAGCCTGTGGGCGCACCTCGACCCGACCTCGCTGGGCAACACGCAGACATCGGCGCGGCGCAATCTCTCGGGCATCCTGTGGACCTGGTTGATGCGGCCCCTGCTCACGGTCCCGGCGGTGCCGGCGTTCGTGGTCCTGGGTCTCGCCCTGGTCTGGATCGGCCGGCGTGACGGCAGCCGGCCGGATGCCGGCTTCCTCGCGGGGTCGCGCCCGCGCAAGCGCCGGCGCGGCCTCTCCTGATTTAAGCCTAGCGGTTGTCCATCTTGAGCGCGGCGATGAAGGCCGACTGCGGGATCTCGACCTCGCCGATCTGCCGCATGCGCTTCTTGCCCTTCTTCTGCTTCTCCAGGAGCTTCTTCTTGCGGCTGATGTCGCCGCCGTAGCACTTGGCCAGCACGTCCTTGCGCATCGGGCTGATCGTCTCGCGCGCGACCACCCGGCCGCCGATCGCGGCCTGGATGGCGATCTTGAAGAGCTGGCGCGGAATCAGTTCCTTCAGCCGCTCGCACAGGGCGCGGCCCCGGCTCTCGGCGGCGTTCTTGTGGACGATCATCGACAGCGCATCGACCGGCTCGGCGTTCACCAGGATGGCGAGCTTCACCAGGTCGCTCTCCTCGTAGCCGTCCATCTCGTAGTCGAAGCTGGCATAGCCGCGCGTCATCGACTTCAGCCGGTCGTAGAAGTCGAACACGACCTCGTTGAGCGGCAGGCGGTAGATCGCCATGGCGCGCGTGCCGGCATAGGTGAGCTCGATCTGCTGGCCGCGGCGATCCTGGCAGAGCGTCAGCACGGACCCGAGATGCTCGTCGGGCGTGATGATCGTGGCCTTGATCCACGGCTCCTGCATCGACTCGATCTTCATCGGGTCGGGATAGTCGGCGGGATTGTGCAGCTCCATCGACGTGCCGTCGACCATCGCGACCTTGTAGACGACCGAGGGCGCCGTCGTGACGAGGTCGAGGTTGAACTCGCGCTCCAGCCGCTCCTGCACGATCTCGAGATGCAGCAGGCCGAGGAAGCCGCAGCGGAAGCCGAAGCCCAGCGCTGCACTGGTCTCGGCCTCGAAGTGGAACGAGGAGTCGTTGAGGCGAAGCTTGGAGAGCGATTCGCGCAGCGTCTCGAACTCGGCGGCGTCGGCCGGGAAGAGGCCGCAGAACACCACCGGCACGCTGGGCTTGAAGCCGGCCAGCATTTCGGTGGCGGGCTTGCGGTCGTCGGTGATCGTGTCGCCGACCTTGCAGTCGGCGATGGTCTTGATGCCGGCGATGATGAAGCCGATCTCGCCGGGGCCGAGTTCGGCCACGTCGGTCGCCTTGGGCCCGAACACGCCGACCTTGTCGAGGTCGTAGGCCGCCGCCGCCGCCATCATGCGGATCTTCAGGCCCTTGCGCAGGACGCCGTCCTGCACGCGCACCAGGGTGACGACGCCGAGGTACGGGTCGTACCAGCTGTCGACCAGCAGGGCCTTCAGCGGCGCGTCGCGGTCGCCCTTGGGCGCCGGCAGGCGCTTGACCATGGCTTCGAGCAGGTCGTCGATGCCGAGACCGCTCTTGGCCGAGACCAGGACGGCTTCGGAGGTGTCGATGCCGACCACGTCCTCGATCTCGCGGCAGACCCGCTCGGGATCGGCGGAGGGAAGATCGATCTTGTTGAGGACCGGGATGATCTCGTGATTGACCTCGATCGCGTGATACGCGTTGGCCAGGGTCTGCGCCTCGACGCCCTGGCTGGCGTCGACGACCAGCAGCGAGCCCTCGCAGGCGGCCAGCGAGCGGCTGACCTCATAGGCGAAGTCCACGTGGCCCGGCGTGTCCATCAGATTCAGGACATAGTCCTGGCCGTCCTTGGCCTTGTAGTTCAGGCGCACGGTCTGCGCC
>JABMNB010000277.1 GCA_013205335.1 Rhodospirillales bacterium | reverse complement strand
CGCCGGCGACATACCGGAACGTCACCTTCTGGCCGGGCGCGAAACGTCCCGACGTCAGCGCTTCACGCAGGGAATTGTAGACCTGCTGGCGGAGCGAGGTGTCGGCGGCATCCAGAGTGGTCGCGGTACGGGCCATCGGTAGTGGAGCTTAGCCCACCCCCGTTGGATCTGTGATCACAAAAATGCATTGCTGGCGTGAAGAGTGGCGGTTAGGCTCAGTGCGATTTGTGATCACATTATTTGCGGTGCACTTGTGCCGTGGGCATTGTTTTTTGCTGGGTGAGGGACATGCGCTCCTACGCGAAATCGATCGCACTCTACGACAAGACCCGAAAGCACCTGGCCGGCGGCGTCAGCAGCAACGTGCGCTATGCCAGCGTGCCGGTGCCGCTGTTCTTCGCCCGCGGCGAGGGTGCGCGGCTTTACGATGTCGATGGCAACGTGCACATCGACTACGTGCTGGGCAACGGTCCGGCCATTTTGGGGCACGCGCCTAAGACGGTGGTCGAAGCCGTGGCGGCGTCTCTGGGCGAGGGCCAGCTCTTTGCCGCGCAGCATCCGCGCGAGACCGAACTGGCCGAACGGCTGTGCGGCCTGTTGCCCGGGGCCGAGGTGGTGCGTTTTACGACGTCCGGCACCGAGGCGGTGTTGATGGCCTTCCGCCTGGCGCGTGCCTTCACCGGTCGCGACAAGATCCTTAAGTTCGAAGGCCATTATCACGGCTGGAGCGACCAGGCCTATATCAGCGCCCGGCCGCCGCTGAACGAGGCGGGACCTGCCGACGCGCCGGTACCGGTCGCCGGTTCGCCGGGCATGCCGGCCAGCGTGCTGGGCGATGTTGCCGTCTGCGGCTGGAACGATCTGGACTTGCTGGAGCAGACCCTGGAGCGCCATCGCGGCGAGATCGCCGGGGTGATCATGGAGCCCGTCATGGTGAACGGCGGTGCGATCCCGCCGGCGCCCGGCTATCTCGAAGGCGTACGCGCCCTTTGCGACAAGCATGGCGCCCTGTTCATCTGCGACGAGGTCATCACCGGCTTCCGTGTCGGCCTTGGCGGCGCGCAGGCCAGGTTCGGCGTGACGGCCGATCTCAGTATCTATGCAAAGGCGGTGGCTGCAGGATTCCCCTTGGCGCTGGTCGCCGGCCGGCGCGACATCATGGATACGCTGCTGGACAGGGGCGTGATGCACGGCGGCACCTATAACGGCAACGTCCAGAGCATGGCAGCGGCGCTGGCTGCCCTGGATGTCCTCGAAGCGGACGATGGCGCGGTCTATCGCGATCTCGAAGCACGGGGCACGGAGCTGATGCAGGGCCTCGCTTCGCTGGCCGCAAAGCACAGGCTGCCCATCCTCGTTCAGGGCATGCCGGCGATCTTCCAGACCTTCTTCACCTCGGGTCCGGCGCCCCGCAACTATCGCGACTCGGCGGCCTGCGATCGCGATGCGATGCTGGCGTTCCATGCGGCCCTGCAGGAAGAGGGCGTCCGTGCCCAGCAGGCCGGAAAGTGGTTCCTTTCCACGGCGCACGACAGACCGGTGATCGAAGAGACGCTCGCCGCCGCCGACCGCGCCATGGCCAAGGTCGCCCGCGCCTAGGATGCCGGAGATCCGATTTCCTGCGTGGACTTGAAATCCGGCGAGGCTACAAACTGTCCCTGTTGAGCGGGCCGTGTCCTACGTGATCCCAGACGAGGAGGTTTGTGTGGCTGTTATGGAGAGTTTCCCCAACGACGGTCTGCTGACGAACGACGCGCAGTATTTCGACTACAGCTCGGCCGCAAACCCGATCCAGCAGGGCATCATCCCGCCGGTGCCGTACCGGACCTTCTCGCCGTCCTTCTTCGACGAGGGACCGACGCGTGTGCAGCCGCTCGATGTCAGTGAAGAGCTGGGGATCGTCGGCCCCGCGACCAGCCCGGCGCTCTGCGCCAACTTCATCCGTATCGTCCGCGGCTCGCTCATGACCTCGGCCGAGGCGACGAGCCAGGTATTCTTCGTGTTCCGGGGCAAAGGGCGGACGGACGCCTGCGGCGAGACCATCCACTGGTCGCAGGGCGATTACATGGTGCTGCCGGCGCACGGCCACGCCCTGCATCACTCGGACGGCGAGGCCGCGCTCTACTGGGTGCACGACGCGCCCTTGCTGCGCTATCTCGGTGCGGCGCCGACGGTCGCGCGCTTCAAGCCGACCTTCTATCAGCATGGCAAGGCACAGCAGAAGCTCGCGGAGATCGCCACCGATCCCAAGACCGCGAACGCCAATCGGGTCAGCGTCCTGCTCGCCAACCGCAATTTCCCCAGCACGCGGACCATCACCCACACGATGTGGACGATGTTCGGCCTGCTGCCGAAGGATGCAGTCCAGTATCCGCACCGCCATGAATCGGTGGCGGTGGATTTCGTGATCGACTGCAAGCCCGGCTGCTACACGATGATCGGCACGGAACTCGACGGGTCCGGGATGATCAAGAACGGTCGGCGCGAGGACTGGGCGCCCGGGGCCAGCTTCATCACGCCGCCCGGCTACTGGCATTCGCACCACAACGAATCGGGCGAGGATGCCCACGTCCTGCCGATCCAGGATGCCGGGCTGCACACCTATCTGCGGACGCTGGAGATCATGTTCAGCCATCCCGGACATGATCGCACCGCGCATATTTCGCAGACGCCGTAGCGGCGAAAATCCTGTCTGGCGGCCTTCCCGCTGGTGCAGTATGTGGCGCCAGGATCGGGAGGCAACGATGAATCATCCCAAGCGCGTGCGGCTCGTCGAAGTCGGGCCGCGCGACGGTTTGCAGAACGAGGCGAAGCCGGTCTCGGTCGAGGCCAAGGTGGCCCTGATCGACGCGCTGTCGGCCGCCGGCCACTCGGCCGTCGAGGCCGGCAGCTTCGTGTCGCCGAAGTGGGTGCCGCAGATGGCCAACACCGACCAGGTGATGGCACGGATCCTCCGCAAGCAAGGTGTGAGCTATCCGGTGCTGGTGCCCAACAAGCAGGGCATGAACGGGGCGGTCGAGGCCGGAGTCGGCGAGATCGCGATCTTCACCGCAGCGTCCGAAGCCTTCTGCCGCAAGAACACCAACTGCTCGATCGACGAGAGTTTCGAGCGTTTCGCGCCGGTGATGGAAGCGGCGCAGAAGCACGGCATGAAGGTGCGCGGCTACGTCTCGACCGTGATCGCCTGTCCCTACGACGGCAAGGTCTCTCCCGGGAAGGTCGCGGAGGTTGCGGATCGACTGTTCCGCATGGGCTGCTACGAGGTCTCGCTCGGCGACACGATCGGCGTCGGCACGCCCGGCGAGTGCGTCGCCATGATCGATGCCGTGGCCGAGAAGATGCCGCGCGAAAAGATCGCCGCGCACTTCCACGACACCTACGGCCAGTCCCTGGCCAACATCCTGGCGGTCATGGAGCGCGGCATCGCCGTTTTCGACACCGCCGTCGCGGGCCTCGGCGGCTGCCCCTATGCCAAGGGCGCCTCGGGCAATGTCGGCACCGAGGACGTGATCTACCTGCTGAACGGTCTCGGCATCGACCACGGCGTCGACCTCGACGCGGTGGCGGCGGCCGGCCGCGCGATCTGCGTTGCGCTGGGGCGGGAGCCGGCCTCCAAGGTGGCGCAGGCGCTCAAGGCGAAGATGGCGTAGCGCTCTGGCGATCTCTTGGGGATCGTCGGGCTCATCAGAAGCCCCAGGTTTCGAAGACATACACGAAGGCGGCAACCTCCAGGACATAGAGAGCGATGAGCAACAGCGCACCGCGTATCGTCTGTGCATGGGAGGCCGCCGGGTCCAGCCACCAGTCGAACAGGCGGATGGCCGCCGGCATCAGCATCCAGGACAGGAGCACGGTGCCAACGGCATTGCCGAGGAAGACGACGACAGGGAAGGGCAGTCCCAGACCTCTGATGATCGGATGTCCGGCGATCGCGAGGCCCTGTCCCGCGGCATTGCCCAGCGTGATGTCGTAGAAGCTCACCAGCGGATAGAGCACCGCCAGCACGACCATCGCCTGCTTCCATTCGGGGACGGGACGTGAGGCCGTGGCGCGAGCAGCGAACCAGGTGCCAAAGGAGGCGGGACCGACGTCCACGCTGTCGTGCTTGGTGTCCCCGAACTGGCTCAGCAGGCGCCTGCGCTCTGCGGAGCTCTTCCAGTTCCCGAGATCCCGCTCGCTGCGAAATGTGAGAACGGTCGTCCAGTCGTGACTGTCATCGGAGGGTTTGAATATGTCGAGCCCGTCGAACCCGGGAAACCCCACGACCGCCGAATTCAACCGCGCCTGAGCAATGCACCAGTCCTCCTCGCGCCCCGGAGCGACGTGTGATGTCACGACCATCATCCGCGCCGTGCCGTCATCCGTTTCGGAGGCCGCCAGGGGAGGCGACGCGAACAGGGCACCCGCTTCGGCATGCGCTTTGGCCAGGGCGGCGGAGTGCATCCAGTTCTCGCGGTCCGACCCGCTTTCGAATCTGTAGGTGATCTTCCAGGAAGTTGCACCGGACGGATTCCCCTGCTCGGACCGACTGACGCCGATGAATCCGGGCGCCGCCACGGCCAGCATCAGCAGGTCGCGCAACCAGGCGCCGAAGGCTTCGTTCCGGCCCGCGAGAACCGAATAGCTGAAGGTGGCCAGCGACGGAGGCTGCGGCATCCCGTCGATTGTCAACGTCGGCGCCGATGCTCGTCAACCGGATCCGCCTTCTCGCGCCCGAACGACGCCTCGCGCTTCACCTGCGCTCGACGATCCGGACGGTAACCGAGGTGGAGCGACCCGCCTCGTCGACCACGGCGAGGCGGGCAATGCCGGCCCCGTCGGGCACCCAGCGCGTGCCCTCCAGGGGGCGGCCATCGACCAGCCAGCGCAGGCGGCCCTGGCCCCCCATGGCGTTCAAGCGGACGGCCTCGCGCGCGGCCAGCTCGATGCGGGCATCGGCTGGGGGATAGGCGATGCGCGGACCGCCGCTGGTCTCGCTGTAGGGCGCGAGCGTGCGCATGCGCGGCGGCAGCTCGCGATGCGACGCGACCTTGAGAACGTCGGCGGGCGGCCGGAGCGTGCGATTGTCCTCGCCGGGCAGCCGGCCATACGCCTTGAAGAGAATGGGGAGGGCTGAGAGCCGGCCGAGCTGGCCGGGGCGGGGCGTGCCGTCGGCATGGCCGACCCAGACGACGACCGTCCAGTTGGCGCTGTAGCCGGCGGCCCATGCGTCGCGAAAGCCCGCTGACGTGCCGGTCTTGAAGGCGATGCGGCGCTCGCGAAGGGCCACGGGGAGGGAGGCGAAGCCCTCGGGCAGCGGCGCCTCGGCCAGCACGTCCGAGACGTACCAGGCGGCGGTCGGTCCGATGAGGCGGAGCGGCTGGGGTTTAGGCCGATCTCGCCGAACCTGGGGCGGCGCGAAGCTGCCGCCGCTGGCGAGGCCCGCGTAGAGTCCGGCCATCTCGAGCGGGGAGACTGTGGCGCTTCCCAGCGCGACGCCCAGCGAATTGCCGTTGTCGCCCGGGGGCAGGCCGGGCGAAACGCCGGCGGTGCGCAGGGTGGAGAGGAAGCGCTGGGGGCCGACCTTTTCCAGCGCCAGCACGGCCGGCACGTTCAAGGATTGCTGCAGCGCGCGACGCACCGTCACCGCGCCCTGATGGTCGCGGTCGAAATTG
>JABMNB010000276.1 GCA_013205335.1 Rhodospirillales bacterium | reverse complement strand
CTTTGCCGACGCTCGATTCGACGCGGCTGCTGGCGCGTGCGGCGCTGCGGCGCGCCGTTACAGAGACTTCCGGAAGATGATCTCGCCGTCGGCCTGTCGTCCCGTCTCTTCCCAGCCGTTTTCCCGGTAGAAGCGCTCGGCGCGCGTGCCGGGTCCGGTGGTCAGCATCGCCGCGGCGAAGCCCGCCGCCCTCAGGTCCTCGCAGGCCCGCGGCAGCAGGGCGCGGCCGAGACCGCGGCCCTCATAGTCCGGATGGATGAAGAGACCGAAGATGGTGCCGTCGCGCGGATCGGCGACGGAGAAGCCCTGCACCGCGCCCGCCTCCTCCCAGACCCAGAAGGTCGCGTTGTCGAAGATCCAGTCGGACGTCGCCTCGACTTTGCTCACGGAGGTCGCACTGAGCTGGTTCTCACGGACGGCGAGGCGCACTTCGGAAATCCGGGGACGGTCGGCGCTGGTCGCTTTACGAATCATGAAGGCCCCGTAGGTCGCGCGGAGGCGCGACCTTACACGGCCCGTTGCAGAACTCTAGCGTCGTGCTCCTGCGGCTGAGATTGCGATTCGCGCTCGAGCACGGAGATCTGCCGGGGCATCGAAGCCGAACTCCTGCAGCGGGTAGCTCTCCCGCCAGTCGAACGAGCCGTCGGTGCTCGCGATCTTGCCGTCGAGCGACATCGCGATGTGACAATGCCAGATCGTCTTTCCCATCTGCCTCTCGTCAAAGCTAGAACAGCACCGTCACGCGCAGCGAGAAGACCGCCGCCATCTGCTGCGTCGGCGTCAGGGCCGGCTGGAAATAGAGCTGCACGTCCGGCGTGATCAGGAGGTGCCTCACCGACCACGACCAGTAGAGTTCGACCATCGTCTCGCTGGGCTGCGCGAAGGCACCCGCATAGAGGGCCTGGTTGGTCCTGTTCCAGGCAAGGCCCAGGCCGATCTGGTCGAGCGGCGCCCGCCCCAGCGGATTATTGTACGCCGCGCCGCCGGCGATCGACGACTGGATGTACTGGCTGGAGTTCCACACGGTGTTGGCGCGCAGGAACAGGCCCCACTGCTCGCCGAGCGGCTGGGCGGCATTGAACGAGAGGCCCGCACTGGCCGCCGGCTGCATCTCGACACTGGGCAGGTTGTAGTAGAGCAGCGAATAGGTGCCCTGGCCGTGCTTGCCGAAGGTGGGCGACCAGGCGCCGTAGACGAACCAGGAATACTGGCCCTGACGCGCCGTGTTGAACTGGATGTAGTTGGAAGCCGCGACGTTGTTGGCGTCCTGGAAGCCCGCGGCGAAGGTCAGCTCCCTGGTCGGGTTGACCTGGACATAGGCGCCGAGACTGCTCTGGGAATAGTTCTGGCTGCCGTTCTGCGCCAGCGAAAAGCCAAGGAAGTTGACCTGCTCGTTGTTGGAATAGGCATTGCTGTCGAAATTCGAGAAGGGATACTGGCCCAGCGTCAGCGCCACGAAGTGGCCGGGAAAGTCGTGCGTGTAGCTCACCTGCGCGAAGGTGAGCTGGTTGGCCGAATAGTCGTTGACCGGACTGTTGAGGTTGAGCCGGCTCTGCAGGCTGACGCCCGTCTGGTCCGACCAGTACTGCGTCGCGAGGTAGGCGAACTGGAAGGACCCGGCGCCGAGTTCGGGATCGTCGAACATCTTCCAGTTCACCGCCGGGGAGAACTGGGCCTGGACTGCCCCATAGTCGCTGCCGGGCGCGCCCCACTGGCTGAGGACCGACGATGTCATCGAGTAGAAGATGCCCGTCGCGTCCTGGATCTTCTGCTTCGCCAGCGCGTAGCGCCGGGAGGCGTCGTCGAATTCCTGGTCGAGGAAGAACTGCTCACGCACCTCGGCCGCGCGCAGCCTGTTGTGGACCTTGCCGACATGGCGCACGCCGTCCCCGTCGGCGGCCTTTTGGGCGTCGGCCACCTCCTGGGCGCCTGCCTCCGCCAACGGAAGGAGCAGGGCGACCAGGCCGCCAATCCAGACCGTCGAACGCATGCCGCTCCTGCCAGCCCGCGTCTATGGCGTCAGCGCCTTGTCCAGGAACGCCTTCACGTCGACCACGAACTGCTTCCAGGCGGGTTCGTGGGCACCGTAATGCGCACCGCAGCAACCGCCGGGCTTGCTGCGGTTGCCAACCCCGTCGAGATAGCGCACCGCCAGGCCCAGTGCATCGAAACTGTGATGAGCGTTCTCGTACACTTTTGTTTCAACCAGCTCCCGGCCGCGCACGACGCGCTCCAGCACCGCGCGGCACTGCGCGACCGGCGTCCAGTCGTCGAGCGCACCCATGGCGAAGAGCACGGGCTGGCGGACAACCAGGCGCGGCCCCAGCGCATCGGCCAGCGCGCAGTCGGGATAGACCAGCACGACGGCGCGCGCCGCAGCCGGCGTCCGATCGTCCGGCGTGCCTGACAGCGCGCGCAGCATCGCCACGCCGCCGCCGTAGGAATAGCCCATGTAGGCGAGCCGTCGCGCGTCTATACCCGGCTGCCTGGCGAGCCAGGCGAGTGATGCGTCGATGTCGCCGGCCCGTGCCGCGGCCGCGGCCGGTGTCGGCCAGTTGCGTCCGCAGATGTCTTTCAGGCCGCGCGCCGAGAAACTATCGACCACGAGCGCAGCATAACCCCACGACGCGAGCAGGCCCGCCATGCGCGCGGTATTCTGGCCCGGCCCGCCGCAGCCATGGAACAGCGCGACCGCGGGAACCGCCGCGGTCGCCTTGGCCGGCCTGAAGAGCTGCGCCGAGAGTTGAACCGTGCGGCCGTCTTGTTCAACTGGCACGCGGACGTTCTGCTGGGCCCACGCGGGCATCGCGCCGAGGAGCAGGAGCACGAGCAGGAGCGCGAGCAGCCACGCGAGCAGGCCGATCGGACCTGCCGTCCCCATCGATGCCCTGGCCGCGTGGCCTTGCCCGTGCGTATTTGCCCCTCGAAGATGCATCGGCTGAACCGTAAACGAAGCAAAAGTGGAGACAACAGGTGGATTGCAAGTGAGCGACACGATCTACACGATCTCCACCTGGGTGATTCCGGCGATCCTCGCCATCACGCTGCACGAAGCCGCGCACGGCTTCGTCGCCTATCGCTTCGGCGACCGCACGGCCTGGGACCTCGGCCGCGTCACCCTCAACCCCTTCAAGCACATCGATCCGGTGGGCACGATCCTGTTGCCGGGCCTGCTGATCTTCCTGCGCGCGCCCTTCCTGTTCGGCTACGCCAAGCCGGTGCCGGTGAATTTCCGGGCGCTCAACAATCCGCGGCGCGACATGGTCTGGGTCGCCGCCGCCGGCCCCGCCACGAACGTCGTCATGGCCGTGGCGGCGGGGCTTCTGGCGCACCTCGCCATCCTCCTGCCGCCGACCGCCGCGAGCTGGGCGATCCAAAATCTCGAGAATGCGATCCTCATCAACGTCCTGCTCGCCGTCTTCAACATGCTGCCGCTGCCGCCGCTGGACGGCGGGCGCGTCGCCGTCGGCCTGTTGCCCGACAGCCTCGCGCTGCCCCTCGCCCGGCTCGAACCCTACGGCATGCCCGTCCTGCTCGGACTGATCTTCATCCTGCCGCTGATCGGCAATCAGATCGGCATCGACCTGAACGTCATCGGCTGGGTCCTCAGCGAGCCTGTCGGCTGGCTGGTCAACCTCGTCATCCGCCTGACCGGCAACGGCTGAGCGCGCCGCCTTTGGGTCCGGACCTCGTTCGGCGGCACGGTCGCGCCCGGCGGTCGCGTCTCTCTTTATGATTCGGATTCCATGGTCGCAGCTCGGCCCGCAGAAAAAAGAGAAATCCGCCGGGAATAATCGTGCCGTCGCCGGCGTCTCTCACCAGCAGACCAACAGCTGCATGGGAGTCAGAGAATGCTGAAGTCGATCCTCGCCACCGCCGCCGCCCTGGCGCTTCTCGCCGCCGGCACCGCTTTCGCCGCCGATCCCTCCTCGGCCACCCCGCCGATGATGAAGAACGGCATGCTCGTGACGGCGAGCGGCATGACGCTCTACACGTTCGACAAGGACGCCACGCCGGGCAAGTCGGTGTGCAACGGCCCGTGCGCCACCAACTGGCCGCCGGCGCTGGTCGCCGACGGCGCCAAGGCCTCGGGCGACTGGACGATCATCACCCGCGACGACGGGCTGAAGCAGTGGGCCTACAAGGGCAAGCCGCTCTACGCCTTCGCCAAGGACAGCAAGGCCGGCGACACGACCGGCGACGGCTTCCTGCAGGGCGCCTGGCACATCGCGAAATAACGCACGAGCATGACGGGCTTGCGGCGCCGGCCGGCGTTCCGGCCGGCGCCGCGTCGCCTGTAGTAGAGTGTCTGCCATGGCCGATGCGGAAGCCCTGCTCGAACCGCTGATCCCCGCGTTGCGCCGCTACGCCTATGCGCTGGTGCGCGACCATGACGGGGCCGACGACCTGGTGCAGGACACGTTGGAGCGCGCGCTGTCGCGCTGGGCGCTGCGCCGCAGCGACGGCGACCTCCGGGCCTGGCTCTTCACCATTCAGCGCAACCTGCACGTCTCGGCGCTGCGCCAGGGCCGGCGGCGCGGCGTGCATGTAGAGCTCGACGAGGCGACGACGCCGTCGACCGCCGCGCTGCAGGAAAACGGTATGGAAGTTCAGGACATCCTCGCGGCGCTCGACCAGCTGCCGGAGGAACAGAAGTCGTTGCTGCTGCTGGTCGGCGTCGAGGATCTTTCCTACGACGACGCGGCGAAGGTCATGGGCGTGCCGGCGGGCACGGTGATGTCGCGGCTGTCGCGCGGCCGGCAGCGGCTGCGCGGGCTGCTGGAGACGGGGCGTGCAACGCTCCTGCGGAGAGTGAAATGACGGGCCCGGACAAGCCAAGCAGAAATTTCCCCATCGGCGAGGACGAGCTGCAGGCGTTCGTCGACGAGCGGCTGGACGGTGATCGCCGCGCCGCCGTCGAAGCACTTCTCGCCGCCCATCCCGACCTCGCGGAGCGCATCGGCGCCGAGCGTCGCCAGCGCGCGATTCTGCGCGCCCGGCTCGAGGCCAAGTTCGCCGAGCCGGTACCCGCTCGGCTCCGTATCGCAAACCTGCGCACGGCGCGGCGCACCTTCTGGGCGCGCAGTTGGGCCAGCGCCGCCGCCGCGATCGTCCTCTTCGTCGCCGGGGCGACAGCGGGCTGGTTCGCCAACGGGATCGCGCCGCCGCCGCCGGCACTCGCGCCGACCGCCAGCGTGGCGCAGGGCGCACAGGCCGCCTATCGCACCTTCGTGGTCGAGGTCGCTCATCCGGTCGAGGTTGGCGTGCAGCAGGAAGAGCACCTGCTGCAATGGCTCTCCAAGCGGCTCGGGCGCAAGCTCGCCGCGCCCGATCTCTCGCGTTTCGGCTACAAGTTGATGGGCGGGCGCCTGCTGCCCGGCGGCAGCGGCGCGGCGGCACAGCTCATGTACGACGATGCGAGCGGGCGGCGGCTCACCATCTACGTCCGCGCAGCCGACGGCACGGAGACGGCCTTCCGCTTCCAGAAGGAAGGCGAGGCGTCGACCTTCGCCTGGATCGACCAGGGATTCGGCTTCGCCGTGACCGCGACGGCCACCCGCGAAGAGCTGCTGCCGGTCGCCGAGGCGGTCTATCGCGGCTTCGAGGGCAAGAATTGACGCGGACGATTCCGAGCGCGAAAAAAATCCGTCGTCCTGAACGGAGCGCCAACGGCGCGTAGTCGAAGGACCT
>JABMNB010000275.1 GCA_013205335.1 Rhodospirillales bacterium | reverse complement strand
GCCCGGGACACATCGCGGGCGGCAGCGCGAAGGGGCGAGACAGGCCGGCGCCGCCAATGATGAGGATGAAGTCGAACTTGTCCGGCTGGCTCACCGACAGGTTGACGTGACAATCGACCTGCAGCTCGCCCAGCGAATAGCCGGCGATGACGAAGCTTCGACCCGTCTGTTCCGGCAACAAGATTCCCGCGGCCCGCAGGTCCGAATAGACGCTGTCGATCAGCCGGTCGTCCTTCGAGGCGACGACGCCCGCGAGCTGCGCGACGAGGGGGCCCTTGACGTTGACGCTCTCGATGTTGCGCTGGACCTGTTCGAGAAGGTAGCGCTTCGCCTCCCGGGCCGAAATGGATCGGGCCTGGGACGGTTCGGCGACACTGGTCCAGCCGCTGGCGTGGTTGCAGACGTTCACGGCCTGCTGTTCGAGACGCCCGAGCGGCGGTGCGAGTCCGCTGGGGCAGGCGCCAACCGTCAGGAACATTTCGTTGGTGTCGATGTAGACCCAGGTGTCGGGCGGGCGAACGAGCAGCAGCGCGACGAAGCCGGGATCGACGCCGAGGTCGGTGGCATAGCGGATCAACAGGGAAGCACCGGCCCTTCCCAGAGTGAAGCCGCGGGCAATGCCGGCCGTGGTATCGCCTTTCGTCTCGTTCCGGACCGAGCTGGAATCCAGCGAAAAGTTGTGGAACCCGACCTGCCCGCCAATCTCGATGTGGCGACTGGGCAGGGGCGTGGGAGGCAGACGGCTGACCGTTCCGCCCAGGAACGCCAGGGCACAGGCGGAAAGGCAGACGTCTCCCTTGCGCACCAGTGTGGCGACCTCGAACTCGCGAAAGAGATAGCCCACCTTCAGCCCTTCGAGCAGTTCGCCCCCGCTGCTGCTGAGTTCGACGGTCGCCAGAGGCTGGCTGGCCGTTCTCGTGGTTCCGGTCTTGAGCCCGGCCAACACGCCCCGCAGCTTGTCGCCATCGCCGTTTTCGAAACGGCCGGTGATCCGCAGGGTATGGGTGACGAGGGGCGCCTTCGGCGTCAGTCCGGGAATCGACTTGCTGTCGAGCGAAATGGTGACGGCACGGGCCTGCCCCACGAGGCTCCAGCACATGAAGCCGATCGCAAACGCCAAGATCCACCTGGCCATCACGCTGCCACGGGACCGGAGTCAGCCAGCTTATCCCTCCCAATCTCAAAGCATCGCATAGGAAGAAATGCCGAACATAAAAAATTGTAGTATGCGCAGGGTTCTATGTTAACCACCACTACTCAATTAAGGCACCTTTGTTTCAACGATGCCCAGCCCGTCGTTGCGCTGGATCAAGGGAAACGCCGGCAGTTTCGCCAGGCTTGGAAGAAAAGCAGCTACCCATTACGCCAGACGACGATCGATGCAGCAGGATCAGGGAACGATGGAACAGAAGACGCCTCTTTCTCCCCTGAAGGCTCCCGAAACCCGTGCGGCGCGACGAATCTACCGGGTCTCGCTCGCTGCCCTGATCGGCATGATGCTTCTGGGCGCCCTGCTCACCGTCCGGGAATGGGTTGTCCTGATCCCTTCGTTCCAGCGGTCGATGCAGGACCTGTTTTCGCGGGGCTCGCTGCTGACGTTGGGCCTGGTGATCGTTCTGCTCGTCTTCGCCCTCATCTTCCGCCGTTCGCTGCGCAACCACGCGCTGCAGGCGGCCGATTTCGGCGCTGCGCTCGAGCCCAAAAGTTGGGCGCTCATTTCCGTCTTTGCCGCCTTTGGCCTGGGTATCCTGGGCGCCGGGTACCTTCTCCAGAGCGATCTGCGCACCGCCTTCCGCGACGAGCAGTTCTCCGAGCAGCACGCCATTGCGCGCCTCAAGGCGCAACAGATCGACCAGTGGGTCAGCGAAAGAGCCATCGACCTCGGATTTCTGGTGACAAGTCTCAAGGGGTTGCCGCTCGACCGGATCGAGCAGGCTCCCGAACTCCAGAAGATCGTGGAGTTGCTCCTGTACCAGATCGTGGTCGGACATCCCGAGCGACGCAAGGTCATGCTGTTTTCGTCCGAAGGGCAGTTGCTGGTACACGCGGGCGGCGCCCCCGGTCACGACGATCACACGGAACTCGAGGGCCTGGTTCGTGACGTGGCGCGCGACGGCAAATTGAAAGTCGGGCCTGTGCGAACGGATGCAGCAACACCGCCGCGTCCCAGCATCCCTTTCGCCCAACCCTTCGATGCCGGCACCGCGCCTGCTTTGCGTCGCTTCGTCGTCGTGCTCGTGGTCGACCCGGCGATCGACTTGTTCAAGAAGCTCCAGAATTGGCCGTCCGACAGCGCCACATCGGAAGTGGTACTCGCGCGGCGCGACGGCGACGACGTGTTATACATTTCTATTC
>JABMNB010000274.1 GCA_013205335.1 Rhodospirillales bacterium | reverse complement strand
GTAGGCCACCCCGATGCCGAATGCCGCCTCGATATCGAACAGGAGAATGCGCACCGGTACCTGTGACTGCTCGATCAGGTGAACGGCCAGCATCGTGCCGGTGAAACCTCCGCCGACGATGCCGAATGTGGCGCGCATTTCTTCAGTCACTTGTCACCCCACAGGACGGGCGTACGCTTGCAAGCAGATCTCGGCATGTCGATCCTCCGTCAGCGTGCTTGAAACAGTCGCATGGTGGCAGGTTCAGATGGAGTTCCTCCCCCTTGAGCACCCCATGCTCGAGCGGGAGCGTCACCTCGACTGCTGGCAGATTGTCGTCGAAAAGCAGTTCCGCTCGGCGCGCCAACGCGACGGGTGCCGGCGATCCTGCCCGTAAAAACGCCATGACCGGCGGAATGAGCCAGTGTGATATCCGAGGGGCGTATGAACAATTCCGCCCGACCGGACGGAAACTGATAAGCCGCGGCTGAGCAGGCGCGACTGCCGGTTTCCCGGCAAACGCTTGGATCCGGGGGCGATGGCATCGATCTCACCGGCCAGTGCCAGGGTCATGACGTCTGCTGCGAGAAACGAACGACGGCGTAACCTCATCATCGTGCCTCCTACAGTCAGTCTGGTGGCTGAAGCAAAGCAGACTATGAACGCCCGATCCGTTTGTCGACTAAATTGGTAGAGATTGTCAACTCGCTGCCCGCCTTCGCCCCTGGACCTTGCTACCTCAGCACGATCGGACGGAACGAGTCTCCCTCGCGTCTCTCTTTCTTGACGCCGGCTTGCGCTGTTGTCTGTCCACCGTCATGGCGTCGGAAAGACTCGTGTTATCAAGAATATCCCGGCTCGACTTCGCGACTTGCGCAAACACACGCCGGATTTCACAGCTCGCCTCGTCGGAACAATCCTTGCACCGCCGATAGGAAGTCACCGAAAGACAGGGCAACAGGGCAATCGGACCATCGACGATCCGCAGCACCTCTCCGAACATGATCTCCGTGGGTTGCTTGTTCAGTTGATAACCTCCGAGCTTGCCGCGCCTGCTCCGCACCAGATCGTGATGCTTGAGGTCGAGCAAGATCTGTTCGAGGAACTTCTTGGGAATCACGCACGACGTCGATAGTTCCGAAATCATGATCGTCTGATCGGCCTCGGCTCGCGCTAACGCGACGAGCGCCCTCAGCGCGTACTTGGCTCTCTGCGAGATCATCCCAGGCTGTCCTCGGTTGGCGTGATTAGAATGCCAGTTCGATCGAGTCGCAAGCAGACTTGCCCCTGTCCTGGCGCCCGCCTTTCATGCGTCGGAAGGTGGAGTCTTCCCGTGTTGTTCTCAGGTGGTTGATGGCGCGGCGGGGCAGCGTGCGAAGCGCTCACCGAGCCGCTGGATTCCCCAGGCTGCGCGTAGCGCCAAACGCCTTCGTGTGCAACCAGCCCAACCGACCATGCGGCTTTGCCGTGGCGTCGACGCGCCAGGACCTCCCGTCGATCGCACCGGAGCAGTTGCATCAGGCGATGCTGCTCCAGGTATCAAGCGACGTCCGATCGGCGTGGCAGCCGATGGAATGCCTGGAGTTCGATCTGTTGCCCCGCTGATTCGTGGGGTTGGGGGTCTATGTTCCGGCATCGGGTCATGCGAGCGCCGAACCTCAGTCCAGCGGAGCCAATAGGCCTATCAAAGGCGGCTTCCTGCCTCTAATTTAGGTCGTCCGCTCCGAGGTCAGTCTGCAGCAAATGATGCCAACCAGTTTCGACATAGCGATCGGCCTATGAAGCGCGGCCCGGTCCACCTTGTCCCGCAGCCGCCTGCCACCATTCGGCGCACGGCCAACGGTCGGATCCAGCTTGATTTCGGGAAAGTCGCGTTCGGCAACCTGCGAGTGCACTGGCCGCCCGGGTTTGGCGGAGGCGCCGTGTTTCATTTCGGCGAGGCATTGGCAAACGGCGGCGTCGACACTACGCCACCCGGGGCGGTCCGCTATGCAAGGGTCGAAGCGGCGGCCGCCCATGGCAACGTCGTCGCCCCCCGCCCAATGCGAAAAACACGGGACCAGCTGCCGTCACCACGCCAGCGGAATGGGGGACCCTCCTGCCATTCCGATGGGTCGAAGTCGAAGGCTGGCCAGAGGACGCCCTTGTTTATCTTGCCCAAATACGGCGACAGGCCGCCTTCGCGCGAGACTGGAGCGACGACTCGTCGGCTTTCGCCTGTTCCAATCGCCTGCTGAATGAAATCTGGGAACTGTCACGCTATTCGATCAAGGCGACGACGTTTGCCGGAATATATGTCGATGGCGATCGGGAGCGAATCGCTTACGAAGCCGATGCCTATCTCAACCAGATCAGCCATCAAGCCTGCGATCCTGATCCAGCTCTCGCCCGTGCTACTTTCGACCATCTCCTCGAACGCCCGACCTGGCCGACCGAATGGTCTCTCCATATGCCGTTCATGGCCCATGCGGACTGGATGTACACCAAGGACCGCTCCTGGCTGGCATCCCGCTACGACGCCTTGCTTCCGAAACTGTTACCCGGGCGCTTGGGCGCCGACGGCCTGCTGAGTACTCCTCCGGAGTTGAGGCGGCGGGACATCGTCGACTGGCCCAAGCGCGAGCGCGACGGCTACGTATTCACAGAAGCCAACACGGTCGTGAACGCCTTCTACATCGAGGCGCTCAAGCGCATGTCTGTCCTGGCCGCAGCGATCGATCGGCAGGACCAGGCGGATGCGCTAACCACCCGCGCGCTTGCCGCAACGGCTGCGTTCCAGGCAACGTTCTGCGACCGGGCGCGCGGCG
>JABMNB010000273.1 GCA_013205335.1 Rhodospirillales bacterium | reverse complement strand
TTGGCGGATCGAATGGCCGGCCTGGTGTAGCTCGGCAACCTTGCAGCGCTCTTCAAGACTGAGCTGGTCGTATTGTTCGCCCATTGCAACACCCTAAGCTGGTGTTGCACTTCGTTTGTGAGTTCAGGGGGGCCTTTGACCGGCATGCGATCGCCCCATCGGCCTGCCCCGAATGTGAGGCAGGCCGTAGCGCGCTTGGCTACTTCGCGTACTTGCCCGTGAGCTGCGGCGTGTGCGGGCCCTCGCCGCCCTTCTCCTTGTGCTGCAGCCGCGTCGTGCGGGCCCAGGTGCGCTTCAGCTCGTCCTTCACGCCGAACTTCAGCGTGCCGATCTTCTCCACGGTCAGCTCGATCTTGTCCCCGTCCATGAACGAGTTGAGACCGCGATGATTGGTGCCGGTGGCCACGATGTCACCGGGCTCGAGTGTATGGATCGAACTCACCCACTCGATGATGCGCGGGATGTGGTGCGCCATGTCGGACGTGTTGAACTTCTGCATCACCTGGCCGTTGTTGGTCAGCGTGATGTTCAGGTTCTGCGGATCGGAAATCTCATCGGCGGTAACGATGCACGGGCCGATCGGCGCAAAAGTGTCGCGCGACTTCATCTGGAAGAAGACGTTGCCCGGCGGCGGCAGGCCGCGGGCCGAACCGTCGATGAAGCAGGTGTAGCCGAAGATGTGCGCGAAGGCGTCAGCCGGCGCGACGCGCGTTGCGCGCTTGCCGATGACCAGCGCCATCTCCGCCTCGCCCTCGAAAATCGATGCGGGCGCGTCGGGCAGAACCATCGTATCACCGTCACCGATCACCGCCGTTGCCGCCTTGTGGAAGGCATTGATGGCGGGCTTCTCCGGTAAGGTGCCGTCTTCCATGTAGTTCACCGCCATGCAGACGATGTTGCCGGTCTTCGGCACCGGCGGTCGCAGCTTCACGCCCGACACAGGCACGCCCTTGCCGTCGGCGGCGGCCTTTTCGACCTTGGCCTTGTAGGCGTCCCATCGGGCGATCAGCCCGATGATAAGGTCCCGCGAATCGAGATGCGGGATGTCCTTCACGGCGTCCGTCACGTCGACCACCTGGTCGCCCTTGATGACGCCCAGGCGGTAGTCATTGAAATAGCAAAGCTTCACTTCTTCTCTCCCTCTTCGAGCACTTTCCTGGCGACGTTGGCAGCCGACATGGCCGTCGGCCAGCCGGAATAGAATGCGAGATGCGTGATGAGCTCGATCAGCTCGTCCTTGGTAACGCCATTGTTGATGGCACGGGCGAAGTGACCTGTCTGCTGCTCCGTGCGATTCATCGCGACCAACGCTGCACACGTGATGAGACTGCGGTCACGCTTCGACAGGCCGGGCCGCTCCCAGACGTCGCCGAACAGGACATCGTCGGTCAGTTCGATCAACTTGGGAGCGAAGGAACGGAGTGCATCGCGCGGACTGGGAGCCGGCGGGCTGGACATGGAATCTCTCCTTTTCAGCATGGGAAGACGGGGCTAGCGTTCCTCCAAAGAACGGAGGAAACAATGGCCGTCATCAAGGCTGCGGAATTTGCCTGGCCCCGCATGGAAGCGCCCGACCTCGACCAGATGGAGGAATTCCTCACCCATTTCGGATTGAGCCGCGCCGAGCGAACACCGACAGCTCTCTACATGCGCGGCACCGACGATCACCCTCATCTGCATGTCACGCACAAGGGTGGCACGAAGTTCATCGGCTTCGCCTACCACGCCGCCGACGAGGATGCCCTGAAGCGCCTCGCCAGGCTGCCCGGCGCCTCGGGAATCGAGACGCTGGACGAGCCGGGCGGAGGCAAGCGCGTTCGCCTGACCGAACCAAACGGCTACCAGATCGAAGTCGTGTCCGGGCAGCAGCGCGTCGATCCGATCAAGGTCGCGCGTGACGAGCACAACACCGCCCGCGAGCCCGGCCGCCGCGTCGGACGGGTGATGCGGCTCGGCAAGTCGCCCACATCGATCCAGCGCATCGGCCATGGGGTACTTTCGTCGCCCCGGGTCACGGAGACCGTGGCCTGGTTTCGCGACACGCTGGGCATGATCCGCTCCGACGACGTCTATGTCGGCGAAAAGGACAACATCATCGGTTCGTTCAATCGCCTCGACCGCGGCGACGCCTATGTCGATCACCATGTCTTCTTCTGCAACCACAACCCGAAGGCCGGCCTGAACCACGTCTCCTACGAGGTGCAGGACATCGACTGCGTCTTCCAGGACCACGAGTACATCAAGCGGCTGGGCAAGTACGACCATATGTGGGGCATCGGCCGCCATCTGCTGGGTAGCCAGGTCTACGACTACTGGTGCGATCCCTGGGGCCGCGTGCACGAGCGCTGGGCCGACACCGACCGGCTGAACGCGGCCAATGGCGGCAATCTCGTCAGCGCCGAGGAAGGCTTCCAGTCGCAATGGGGCGACCGGCCGCCAGACCGATTCCTGGGTCACGCCAGCCCCTAGGGACGTTACTTCGTCTTGAACTTGTCCGGCAGGCGCTCCTCGTTGCCGAGCGCCACCTTGCGCACGCCCTCGCTGTCGGGGCTGGGCGGGAAGCCTTCGGAGGCGCGCGGCGCCGGCGTCTCGACGACCGTGTTGGAAAGCCGGCCGACGCCGGTGACCTCGATGTCGATCGTGTCCCCGGCCTCCAGCGGACGGGAGTTGGCGGGCGTGCCGGTCAGCAGGATGTCGCCCGGCAGGAAGGTGATGTGGCGGGCGAGATCGGCGATCAGGTAGCCGCAGTCGAAGATCTGCTCGCTGACCGCGCCCTCCTGGACCATCTTGCCGTTCTTGTAGCTGCGCAGCGTCGACTGTCGCACGTCCACGCCCGACACCAGGCCCGGCCCGATCGGGCAGAACCCGTCCATGCCCTTCACGCGCAGCATCGAGCCGCCGTCGGTGTCGCGGAAGTCGTGGCAGCCGAAATCGTTGGCCGGCGCGAAGCCCGCGATGCAGTCCCAGGCCTCCTCGCGACTCACGTTCTTGGTGACCTTGGAGAAGACCACGGCCATCTCGCCTTCGTAATTCACGTACTTGTAGCCCTTGGGCTTCACCAGCTCGCCCTTGTGGGCGTTGAGCGCGGTCAGCGGCTTCTGGAAGTAGGTCGGCGTCTTGGGCGGCACGTGCGTGTTGTTGAACTCGTAGTAGCGCGAGATGTAGTTCACGTGGACGCACAGGATCTTGGTCGGATTGCAGGGCGGCAGGTGCACGACATCCTTCTCGTCGGCGGTGCGCCCATCGGCGAAGACGATCTTGCCGTCCTTGAATTCCACCCAATAGGCGCTGCCATCCTTCATCACGTGGCGGATTTCCTTGCGCGGTCCCTCGAGTACGCTCATCTCAACAACTCCCCTTACTGAAGATCGAACCAGACATGCACGTTGCCGGTGCCGGCCGCGTTCTCGTATTCCGAGAGCTGCGTGCCGCGGGCACGGCAATCCCTGCCGCCCAGCGCCCCCATCATCTGCGCATAGTGCGCGCCGCGACCTTCGTACTTCGCCGCCTCGAGCTCCGGGAAGCGGTCGAGCACTGTGTCGTGTCGCCCCTGTTTCCAGAGCTCCAGCACTTCCATGTCGAGCGCACGGTTTTCCGGCTCCGACACGTTGTCGGGATGCCAGACCCTCGGATTGGGCGGCACATGATCGAGATCGTAGAACTTGTGGCTCATCGCGCCCGACGCCAGCAGCACGACCCGCGCATCCGAGCGCCGGATCGCCTCGCCGACGACCTCGCCCATCTGCAGGAAGTGTTTCAGCCGGGCCGTCTGGCAGGTGCCGACACTCAGCACCTTCTCGCCACGCCCGAGATAGTGGATCACGTTCAAGGTCGGGTAATGCACCGGCAGCGTTTCCTCGACGACGTTGCGCGCCGCGACCTTCTTCTCCTGCGCTACCGTCTCGACCTCGGCGGCCAGCGCCGGGGCGCCGGCATGATCGTAGGGGAAGCGCGTCATCGAGAACGGCAATTCGTCGGACGTGTAGGTGCCCTTGTAGTGCGCCGCGCCCGCCACGAGATGCAGCGACGTGGTGAGCCAGTGCGTGTCGAACAGCACGAACGTGTCGGGCTTCACCTCGTCGATCTTCGCCCGCACGCGCTCGAAGCCCTCGACCAGGTCCGAGTCACGACCGTTGCCGCGCTGGACCCTGATCTCCTTCGGCTGCACCAGGCCGGGATGGTGCGAGACGACGGCCGCGCCGACGATCTGTCCCATGGCTTTACGCCCCCTTCGCTGCCTGGATGGCGCGCCAGACATTCTCCGCGGTGGCCGGCATGACCATGTCGCGGACACCGAGCGGCGCCAGCGCGTCGATCACCGCGTTCATCACGACGGGCATGGCACCCACCGTGCCGGCCTCGCCCGCGCCCTTGGCGCCTAACGGATTGTATTTGGTCGGCACGGGATTGGACTTCACCTCCATGTTGCACATCATGTCGGCGCGCGGCATCGTATAGTCGAGGAAGCTCGCCGTCAGGAGCTGGCCGCTCTCGCGGTCCCAGATCACCTGCTCGCCCAGGATCTGCCCGACGCCCTGCGCCACGCCGCCATGGATCTGGCCCTTGAGGCCGATCGGATTCATCACCGTGCCGACATCGTCGACCACGGCATAGCGATCGAGCTTGACCTCCCCGGTTTCGGGATCGACTTCGACTTCGCAGATGTGACAGCCGTTGGGATAGGTGTCCTTCTCGCCGAGGAACGTCGCATTCTCGTAGAGTCCGCCCTCGAAGCCCGTCTTCGGCCACTTGGTCGGGTTGAAGGCCGCCATCGCGACCGCCTTGAGCGACACCGTCTTGTCCGTGCCCTTCACCTTGAAGATGCCGTCGGCGAACTCGATGTCCTGCTCGCCCGCCTCCAGGAGATGGCCGGCCAGCCGCTTGCCTTTCTCGATCACCTTCTCCGCCGCCATGAACAGCGCCGAACCGCCCAGCACCGTCGAGCGCGAGCCGTTGGTGCCCATGCCGAACGCCACACGGTCGGTATCGCCGTCGATGAATTGCACGTCGTGCGGATCGATGCCCAGCCGCTCGTTCAGGATCTGCTTGAACATCGTCTCGTGGCCCTGGCCCTGCGCCTTCGTGCCCATCAGCAGCGCGGCGGTCCCCCCGGGATTGAAACGGATTTCGGCATACTCAGGCTGCGCTGTGCCCGCGGCCTGCTCGATGGCGTTGATGATGCCAAGCCCGCGCAGCTTGCCGCGCTTCCTGGACGCGTCGGCGCGTTCCTGGTAGCCCGCCACGTCGGCGAGCTTCAGCGCCATGTCCATGTTCTTCTCGAACTCGCCGCAATCGTAGAACGGTCCGACCGGACTCTGGTACGGCAATGCCGAGTCGCCCAACATGTTCTTGCGCCTGAGTTCGACCCGGTCGACGCCGAGTTCGCGCGCCGCGTCGTCGATCAGCCGCTCGATCAGATAGATCGCTTCCGGCCGCCCGGCGCCGCGATAGGGGGCCGTCGGGTTGGTGTTGGACAGGACACCCACCACGTTGAGGTAGGCCCTGGGGATCAGGTAGACGCCCAGTACCGTGCCGATCATGCCGAAGGGTGCCAGCAGGTTGCGGTCGGAACCGACATAGGCGCCGATGTTGGCCAGCATGTTGAGCCGCAGCGCCACGAACCTGTTGTCCGCATCGAGCGCCAGCTCGATCTCGCCGACGTTGTCGCGGCCGTGCTCGTCGGCCATCACCGCTTCGGAACGCTCGCAGCACCACTTGACCGGCCGCAACAGCTTGCGCGCCGCCCACAGGGTGAGGCGATGTTCGACATACTGCCAGCCCTTCGTGCCGAAACCGCCTCCGACATCGCCTGCGATCACACGCATCTTGCTCTCGGGGATCTTGAAGACGTTCTGCGCCAGCATGTTGCGCACGCGATGGGGATACTGCACGTCGGCGTAGAGCGTCATGCGGTCTTCGCCCTGATCGTAGACGCCCAGCGTACCGCGTGGCTCCATGTACTGGGCATGAACGCGTGTGATGACATAGCGTCGCTTGACGACCTTGGCCGCCCCCTTGATCGCTTCCTCGGTCGCAGCCTTGTTGCCGCGCTCGATGAAGTTCGAAATGTTGTCGGGGCAGTCGTCCCACACCGCCGGTGCGCCGGGCTTCACCGTGTCTTCGGTCAGCGTCACCGACGCGATCGGCTCGTAGTCGATCTCGACCAGTTCGGCCGCGTCCTTGGCCTCGGCCAGGGTGTCGGCGACCACCATCGCCACCGGGTCGCCGACATAGCGCACCCGATCGACGATGAGGGGCGGCCGTTGCGGCGCATACATCGGCTTACCGTCGGGACGCTTCCTCGGCATGTTGGCCTTGGGCATCCCCAGCCCGTCAGCCACCACGTCGTGGCCGGTATAGACCGCCACCACGCCTGGGGCCGCGGCGGCCGCGCTGGTGTCGATGCCCCGAATGTTCGCATGCGCATGCGGTGAGCGAACGAATACCGCATACGCCTGCCCCGGCAGGTTCACGTCGTTGATGAAGCGGCCCTGGCCGCGCAACAGGCGCGCGTCCTCGAAACGCAATACAGGTTGGCCGATTCCATACTTGCTCATGACGCTCTCACTCCCGGCGGACTTTGGATTTCAACCTCAAGATTGATTGACGACGTGGGCGAGCGGACGCCAGCGCGCCATGTCGGTTTCGACTCGCGCGCGAAACTCGGCCGGACTGGTCACCCGCGTGTCGTTGCCCAGTTCCTCCAGCTTGGACTTCACCTCTGGCCGCGCCATCGCCTGCTTGAACGCGGCGTACAACCGATCGCGGATGGCGGGTGGCAGGCCGGCGGGCGACGTGACACCCAGCCACGAAACCACGTCGTAGTCCGGTACCACCGTCTCGGCGACGGTGGGCACCTCGGGAAAGCCCGGATGACGCTCTTTCGACGTGACGGCAAGCGCACGCAACTTGTCGGTCTTCATCAGTGGTTGAGCGCTCGAGAAAGTCGCGACATGCATGTCGAGCCGGCCGCCCACCAGGTCGTTGTAGGGCTGCCCTATGCCGCCCTTGTAGGGAACGTGGGTCATCTTGGCACCGGTCTTCTCGAGCATCAGCTCCATCGCCATGTGCAGCGTCGAGCCCACGCCGGACGTCCCATAAGTGAGCTTGCCGGGCTCACGCTTGCCTTCGTCGATATAGGCCTGAAGCGTTCTGAAGCGGGAGTCCGGCGCCACCGTGAGGACGAAAGGAAAGCGCGTTATGATCGAGATGAAGTCGAAGTCCTTGAGCAGATCGTAGCTCAGGCTCCGGTCGGTGGCAGACACGACCGCCTGACCTCCCGTCATCAGGTAGAGCGTGTAGCCATCGGGCTTCATGCGCGCGATCTGACTGGCCGCCAATCGCTCGGCTGCGCCGGGACGTGGCTCTATGACGATCTGCTGCCCGAGGATTTCAGTGAGCGGCACGCTGAGGTGGCGTGCAATCGTGTCGGGATTGGACCCGGCGTCGTAACCGTGCATAAGGCGAATGGTCTGCGACGGATAGGCCTGCCCGCGCGCGATCGCGGGTGCACCTACCGCCGCAGCTGCAGCAGAGATCAGCAGTGTCCGGCGTCTCATCGTTCGTTCCCTCCTCCAGTGGCAGGCCGTCGTTATCCCAACGGTCCCATGAACGTCTGATCGGCATAGGTGTCCGACATCGCATCGAGCGTCTCGGGCCAGTCCTTGCCGACCTTGCGCCGCAGCTCAGCCGGCCGCGGCTTCCCGTCCCAGCCGATGCGTTCCATGTAGTAGTGCAGCATGAGGCAGTGCCCCGCCGGGTCGATGATATGCGCGGCATAGTCGACGCCGGGATAAAGGCCCGGCGGGATCGCGTCGGTGAACTGGACGCCATGCTTCTTCAGGAAGCTCACGGCATCGCGGAGTTGCTGGTAGCTCCCGACCTCGACGCCCATCGAGGCGCAGCTCGTCTCGGGGTTCAGCCCCAGCTCGCCGCGCAACGCCTTGGGAAACAGCGACAGAGAATGATGCTCGCTGCCATTGCGCAGGAAGACGCAGCGATGCCCCTTCCAGTTTACCGTCTCGGTGCGGATGAATCCCATCGTCTGGGTGTAGAAGGCTTCCGATGCGCCGACATCGGCCACGAAAAGGCTCATCGGCCCGATGCTGGTGATCTTGAACGGACGCGGCAGACGCGTGCCCGCGACGACAAACTCCTCGTCGGTATTGTCCTGGATGACATTGCCGGCGTTGATGTCGATGCCCTTGGCCACGGCTTCCCGCACCTCCTGCTCTTCGGATATCTGCGGCAGGTCGGGCGTTTCGCGAAACGCGCGATAGTACATGGCCTCGGGCTTGGAGCGGCCGTCCCAGCCGAGTTGCTCCATCCCGTAGTAAAGCTCGACGGTGTGGCCGTCCGGATCGCGAATATAGGTGTGCCAGTTGCTGCCCGGCATGTCGCGTCCGACGCGGCGGATCTCGACCTGCTGGCCGCGGAAATAGTCGGCGGCGGCAAACACCTCGTCCATCGTGCCGACCTGCCAGGTGATCTGGTTCACCGTGACATCGCGCGAGACGGCGTCGTCGCCGAAGATCGCGCCCAGGGACTTATGCGCCAGCAGGAAGGCGTGATGGTCGGAATTGTGGCTCATGAAGACGATCCGCGGATCCTGCAGGCGCTTGGCCATCTCCTCGCGTCCAGGCACCTTGGAGAAGTCGCGCGTGTCGGTGACGCGAAAGCCCAGCAAGCGGGAATAGAAGTCGAGGCCTTTGTCCATGTCGGCGACGTTGAAGCCGAAATGTCCGAGCCGCCGGATCTTGAACGGCCGCGGATAGCGCACGCCACCGACATCGTAGGTTGCCGTCTTGTGAATCGAGTCCATGTTCTCTTCCCTAACCTTTGCGACGTTTGCCGATCTTGAGCGCACGGGCATTGCCCCGGATCAGCCCGGGAACGTCCGTTACGGCCTGCTCGACCGTTGTCCGGATGTGCTGCTCCAGCAAGGAGCAGGCGAGATCGGAATCCCGCGCCAGCACGGCGTCGCGGATCTCCAGATGCTCGTTGCGCCGATGCAGCCGGCTATGAATCATCGTCAGCCAGTGATAGCGCCGCGCCTGGTCGAACAGCTCGCTGCGGAAGTGCAGCGACCAGGGCGACCGGCAGGTCGCCACCAGAGCGTCGTGATAGCGCTTGTGGCGCTTGCCCCATTCCTGTTTCACGGCCGGCGTATCGTCCTGCTTGGGCGGCGCGAGCTTGCCCAGCAGGAAGTACGAGCTGACGATCTCGGCCTCCCAGGCATCGGTGCCGTGGCGGATGGCGTCGGCAAGCGTCTTGGTCTCGAGATAGACGCGCAGCTCGGAAAGATCGAGAAAGTCTGTCAGCGAGATCGGCGCCACCTGGAAGCCACGGCCCGCCTCCATGCGCGCCAGCCCCTCCGACACGAGGTGAGACAGCGCCTCGCGCAAGGTTCCGACGCTGGTGCCATAGCGCTGCCGCAACTCGCCGAAGCGCAGCTTCTGGTCGGGCTTCAGTACGCAGCACAGAATGTCCTCGCGCATCTTGCGCAGGACATCGAAAGTCGCGGCGTCCTCGCGACTGACGTCCTGCGGCGCGGTGGTCGCCGCCAGGTTCTCGTTGGCCCCCTCGAACGGGGCGGCAGGAAGGACTTTGCCCATGATGGCTTCTCAAACTCCCAGATAGGCTTCGCGGATGTGCGGCTGCTTCATTAGCTCGTCCGGCAGGCCGGTGGCCACGATACGCCCCTGCTCCAGCACGTAGGCCCGGTCGGCGACACTTAGCGCTTTGTGCACGTTCTGCTCGACCAGCAGCACGGCGGCGCCGTCGTCCCGCACCCGGGCAATGATGTCGAACATGTCGTCGACGATGGTGGGCGCAAGGCCGAGCGACGGCTCGTCGAAAAGCACGATGCGCGGCTGCGCCATCAGCGCCCGGCCGATCGCCACCATCTGCTGCTGCCCGCCCGACAGCTCGCCGGCCGGCTGGGCGCGCTTCTGGCGCAGGATCGGGAAGAGGCCATAGACCCGCTCCAGCGATTGCGTCCGCATGGAGCGTGGCCCGGGGAGATAGCAGCCCAGTTCGAGATTCTCCTCGACCGTCATCTTGGTGAACAGCCGCCGCCCCTCGGGCACCAGCGCGATGCCGTGGCCGCAGTAGCCATGCGGACGCACGCGCTTCATGTCTGCGCCGTCGAAGCGCAATTCGCCCTCGCGGTAGCGCAGCATGCCCGCGATGGCGTTGATCAGCGTCGTCTTGCCCGCGCCATTGGGGCCGATTACCGACACGATCTCGCCGGCGTCGACATCGAGCGAGACATCCCACACCGCCGGCGCATCGCCATAGCCGACATGGAGGTTGCGGACTTCAAGCAGCATAGGCCTTGCCGAGATAGATGCTGACGACGCGCGGATCGCGCATGACCTCGCGTGGCGGGCCCAAGGCAAAGAGCTTGCCTTCGTTGAGCACCGCGACGCGATCGGAAAGTTCGACCACGGCCCGCATGAGATGCTCGACGAACACGATGGTGGCGCCCTGCGCCCGGATCGCCCGCACCAGCCGGATTGCATTGTCGACTTCCGCCGGATTGAGCCCCGACAGGACCTCGTCCAGCAGCAGCAGCTTCGGCCGCGCCGCGAGCGCCCGCGCCAGTTCGAGAAACTTGCGCTCGTGCAGGTTCAACTCGGCGGGCAGCGCCTCTTCCTTGCCGGCAAGGCCCGTGAAACCGATCCAGTGCAGCGATTCGTCCCTGATCTCTGCGGCGCTACGCGGCGGTCCGCCGAAGGTGGCGGCCATCGCCACGTTGTCGAGCACGCTCATGTTCACGAACGGTCTCGGGATCTGATAGGTCCGCGCCACGCCGCGACGCGCGATCGCGTGTGCCGGCAGGGCGCCGATCTCCGCGCCATCGACCTTGATCGAGCCGCCGGTCAGCGGATAGAAGCCCGAGATCACGTTGATCAGCGTGGTCTTGCCCGAGCCAT
>JABMNB010000272.1 GCA_013205335.1 Rhodospirillales bacterium | reverse complement strand
TCGATTCCCGGGCGAGTCCGGCCCCGGGGGCCTCGGCTGCGCGGCCGCTCGGCTACGCGGCCGCGCGGCCGCCCTCTCGCGCCCTGCGGGTACCGCGCCATCCACGCCCGAATCACGACCGCAATCGCTGGTGGGGCAGGGCGCGGATGGGGGTCAGTACTCAGGGAAGACCGACTGCCTGAGGATAGCTCAGTCTTGGACCGCCACCACTCCCGGCTCAGGTGAGTGAGTCACTGGCCAGCCCATGGCGACAAAAGTTGAAACCGGTGGTCATGGCCTGCCGGCTCAACTCGGCGAACGACGGGTTCATGTCCGCCAGGGCCGCGACAGGCGTAGTGTGCCGAGCCGCTGTGACCCGGCAGCGGCTCTACGATGCGGACGCGAGACCGAACCTCTCCACCACGCCGGAACAGGTGCGGTCTCCGATTGTCACGTAGAGGTTCCTGTCGGTGACGGTGACTTCCAGCGCCATGCGCCGGGCGAGAAGGGGCACCAGCTCGGCCAGCAGGGCGCGATCGATGCCATGGATCTCGAGCGCCTCCACTCGATGGATCTTCTCGCCGGCCAGCCGACCGAGCAGTGGCAGCGGATCTTTGTGCATATAGACCGCAACTCGCGGTGCGGCTTTGCTCGCCTTGTGCAGGCGCGCGGCGTCCGGCGTGCCGACCTCGATCCAGCTCTGGTACGCGCCCGTCAAGTCGCGCACCAGGAGGGCCGGCTCGTCGGGGACGGCAAGACCGCGCGAGAACTCGATTCCATCGGTGTATTCAAGGCAATACGCCAACACGCGGGTGAGCAGGTACTCGGCGGTTTCCGAGGGCTGTTGCGCGACTCGTAGAGACAACGATTCGTAGACGCCGCGATCGACGTCGGCGAGCTGGATCTCGAAGCTGTAGAGGGTTGCGTTCATCGCCATGAGGAAGGGGCCCTTGCACCATAATGGTTAAACTCCATTTGCTCTGGCCGCCATCTGGACTCGGGCCCCTGCGGCTGCAGGGGCAGCGCGGGGGGACGCAGGGGCAGGAACGATCAGGACACCCCGGGCCTGCTGAGCGAGCCGTCCGTCCGGCCGCCCCAATCCCCTACGCCATCGCAGCGGGTCCGTGGACGCCGCCCTGAGCGGCCGCACGCCGCGACCGACCACGAAATAGTTCCCGATGCGACACCACTCCGGGCGGCATCGCGCCGCGTGCGGGCGCAGCGGCCTGCGGCAGGCCGATGGCCGGCGGCGACGCGGTCGCGGTCGTCGCGGCCCCCGCCGTCGAAGGCGCAGCCGCCACCCGCGCACCTGCCCCGGCGTCACGCCGGGCCCGATTGCGAGATCTGCGCCTTGATAGCGGACCTGCTGCAGGAGCCTTCGGAGGCCTTGTAGGGCAAGCAGCACTGCCGCATGATTCGACCATGCTGACTCTCGAACGTTTCTTCATGGGCGTGGACGACCGCTTTGCGCACCAAGCCAAGCCCCAGCTCCGTACTTTCCAGACGCAACGCAAACATCCGCCAGCTCCTGCACATCTCCTTCAAGCTCGCTGCGAAGGCGGGCCAGCGTTACCTCAACCTGCTCAAGTCCAACGAGGAGATCGTCGGCAAACACGTCACGGAGAACAGTTGCGACCGCCGCCTGAAGCCTTTGTTCGTTGGATGATCGCCGCCATGAAACACTCACCCCTGATTCTTACGCTGCTGCTGTTGTCGTTCATCGTTTCCCCGTCGTCATTCGCCGCAGGACAGCAACCCAACATCCTCTTCATCGCCATTGATGACCTGCGGCCCGAGATCGGTGCGTATGGAGTGAACCGCGCCGTCACGCCGAATATCGACAAGCTCGCCGCGAAGAGCGTGCGGTTTGACCGCGCCTACGTGACCTATCCGCTCTGCCTGCCATCGCGCGCCTCGATGCTTACTGGACGGCGCATTGATTATTCCGGCCTTGGGAAGCAGCGCGAGTTCAGCATGCTGATTGGGTTGCAGCAGACCTGGCCCGCGGCCTTTCGCAAAGCCGGTTACTGGACCGCCACCTCCGGTAAGGTTTATCACGGCGGCTCGTTGCCCCAGAACGACCTCGCCGCCTGGGATGTACCAGGTGAACAGTGGAGAAACGACTTCAAGGACTGGTCCCCCGAACTCATGAAAAAAGTCGTCGCCGAGGCCGGGCCGAAGGACGTTGTCGAGGCCTTCCGCAAGAACGGCGGCGGGGGGGGATCCCTGCTCTACATGGCCGTGGATGGGGACGACGACGTGCTCAGCGACGGCCAGACTGCCAGCCTCGTCATGGGCTACCTGCTTGACCGGCCGAAGGACAAGCCGTTCGTCATCTGCGCCGGATTCAGCCGCCCGCATATGCCGTGGATCGCACCGAAGAAGTATTTCGATCTCTACAAGGACGCAAAGATCGAGCTACCGAAACTGCCCGAGGGCGCAAAGCGCGAGGTGTTCACGGAAGACATCGGCTCCGGCGTGAGCAAGGACTCCGCGAAATGGAACGAAGGCGTGACGGACGACGAAGCTCGCGAACTCATCAAGGGCTACCTCGCCAGCGTGTCGTATTCTGACGCGCAAGTCGGGCGCATCCTCACGGCGCTCCAAAAATCCGGCCAGGCGGACAACACGATCGTCATCCTCTGGGGCGACCACGGCTACCACCTCACCGAGCACGGCCTGTGGCGCAAGAACACGATTTACCATGTCGCTAACCGCATCCCGCTGCTCATTCACGCGCCGGGAAAAGCGACGGGAGTGAGCCAGCGTCTCGTCGAGAGTATTGACCTTTATCCGACGCTTCTCGCACTCACGGGCACTTCCGCCGATGGCCTGCGCCTCGATGGTCGCAGCCTTGTCCCGCTCCTCGAAAAACCCACCGCCGAGTGGCCGCATCCCGCCTTCATTCACGCCAACAAAGACCACGGCATGGTCACAGACCAGTACCGCTATTCGATCTCCAGCGACGGAACCGAGAAACTCTTCGACCTCCGCATCGACCCGGACGAATGGCGCAACCTCGCCGCCGATCCCGCCTACGCCGCTCGGATGAAGCAGATGCGCTCCGCGGTCGAGCAAGCATGGAAAGGCGACGTCGTCACCGAGGCACCGCCCGCTGCACCGAAGAAAGGTGATAGCCGCCAAGGTCCGATTGCGACATCTGCACCTCGATAGCGGACCTGCTGCAGGAGCCTTCGGAGGCCTTGTAGGGCGAGCGCGAATCCCGGGACAAGGGGACTTTCGGGACGCGTCGAGCTCTGGGGCGAAGACGGAGTGGCAGCCGACTGTCGCGGAAGAAAAACCTAAGGTCGTGTCCGGGATTAGTTGACCACCTCGAATGGCTTGCCCTTGTTTTCCGCCGCCGCGGCCTGGAACACCTGATTGACCGAGTCCCAACTCTTGAGACTTTTCATCTTCGACAACCACTGGCTGAGATGTGGAAACTGGCTGAAGTCGCAGCCAATCAACTCGGCCAGCGTGACCGTGCAGGCGCCGAAGTAATCCGCAATCGTGATCTCGGCGCCACAAAGATACGGCCGATCAGCGCCGATCCAATGC
>JABMNB010000271.1 GCA_013205335.1 Rhodospirillales bacterium | reverse complement strand
GCATCGACCCGAAGACGCTCAGGTTCCACTACGTCGACCAGATCGAACTGGGAGGCATCAAGGCTACCGCCAAGGTCGCGCAAAATCTGTTCACGATGGCGTGCAAGCCAACCCGCGAGGGCCTGTCGGCCGCGATCTTCTGGCTGAAGGTTCGGGCCGGTTGGTCCGAGTACGCACCGAAGCGAGTGGAGGAGCCGCTGGGCAAGAAGGAGTCTGCCGAACGTGACGCGCTGACGGCGGGCGAGGGCAACGAGTGGGGCCGCTTGGTGAACTGACATGGAGCCGTGGTCGCTGGCCGTGCCGGATTGGCGGGAGCGCATCCGGACGGGACGGTCGCTGCTGCCCGATCTTCCGCACCTTGATCAGGCGCAGGCCGGCCGGGCGATAGCGATCTTCAACAAGCTGCGCCTGCCCGACGTGATCGGTACGCCAGCACTGGCGGAGGCGGGGGCGGACTGGTTCCGCGAGATCGTGGGCGCCCTGCATGGCTCGTTCGACCCGGTCGCCAGGGAGCGCATGATCCGGGAGATCTTTCTGCTGGCTCCGAAGAAGAGCTCGAAGACGTCCTATGCCGCGGCGCTGATGGTGACGACGCTGCTGATGAACGAGCGGCCGCGGGCCGAGTTCCTGTTGGTGGCGCCAACGGTATCGCTGGCCCACATTGCTTTCAGCCAGGCGCTGGGCATGGTCGACAAGGATCCCGACGGGTTCCTCAGGAAGCGCCTGCATGTGCAGGAGCATTTGCGGAAGATCACCGATTGTCGGACCAAGGCGACCCTCGAGATCAAGGCGTTCGACACCACGGTGCTGACCGGCGTGAATCCGAGCGACAATGAACTGGCGACCGAGCGCATCCGCGTTGCCAAGACCTATGTTGATTGCCGCGATCGGCACGGGACGTTTAATGAACGGATATTGCTGTCGTAAAATCAGTGCGTTCGACGGAGCCTGCTTTGTGTCAGGGACGGGGTTGCTTATCCTGCGGGAACGGCATCGTTCACCTCACATTGTGCGGCGAAATAGTCGTTGCTCTTGCGGCGTGATCGTTGCACTGCAGTAGATCATGTTGCCGCCCTGACACTGTTGCCATCTCGCAATCGCTTCGCCTAAGTGGCGGCGAAGTGCGGCGTTTTGAGTCCGCGCTGGCAATTCCCCCCTGTTATTTCCTCCAATTGAATCACGCCTGCTCCGGGTAACGTCCCGTGATGCGGCCTGGAGACCATTTCTTGTTCAATCTCTCACTGTTGCGTTTGCGCACCGAATGGTTCGGCAACATCAAGGGCGACCTGCTGTCCGGGCTGGTGGTGGCGCTCGCCCTGATCCCGGAAGCCATCGCCTTCTCGATCATCGCCGGCGTCGATCCCAAGGTCGGCCTCTACGCCTCGTTCTCGATCGCCGTCATCACCGCCATCGTGGGCGGCCGGCCGGCGATGATCTCGGCCGCGACGGCGGCGACCGCCGTGCTCATGGTGACGCTGGTCAAGGAACACGGGCTGCAATACCTGCTGGTCGCCACGGTGCTGGCCGGCATCCTCCAGGTCGCCGCGGGCTTCCTGCGCCTGGGCTATGTCATGCGCTTCGTGTCGAAGTCGGTGATGACCGGCTTCGTCAATGCGCTGGCGATCCTGATCTTCATGGCCCAGCTTCCCGAGCTGATCGGCGTGACCTGGATGACCTATGTGATGGTGGCCGCCGGCCTCGCCATCATCTACGGCTTTCCGCTCCTCACCAGGGCGTTGCCCTCGCCCCTCGTCTGCATCGTCGTGCTCACCGTGGCGGCCGTGGTGTTGGGCATCGACGTCCGCACGGTGGGCGACATAGGCGAGCTGCCGTCGACGCTGCCGGTGTTCCTGCTGCCCGACGTGCCGATCACCCTGCAGACGTTCCTGATCGTGCTGCCCTACTCGGTGGCCGTCGCGGCCGTCGGCCTGCTCGAATCGCTGATGACGGCGCAGATCGTCGACGAGCTGACCGACACGACCAGCGATAAGAACCGCGAATGCGTCGGCCAGGGCGTCGCCAACATGGCCACCGGCTTCATCGGCGGCATGGCCGGATGCGACATGATCGGCCAGTCGGTCATTAACGTGAAGGCGGGCGGCCGCGGGCGGCTCTCTACCTTCTGCGCCGGCATCTTCCTGTTGTTCCTGATCGTCGTGCTGGGGCCGTGGGTCAAAATGATGCCGATGCCTGCCCTGGTGGCCGTCATGATCATGGTCTCGATCGGCACCTTCAGCTGGGTGTCGATCCGGAACCTCCGGACCCATCCGCGCTCGTCGAGCATCGTCATGCTGGCGACCGTGGCCGGCGTCGTCCTCACCCACAATCTCGCGGTCGGCGTCGTGCTGGGCGTGTTGCTGTCGGGCATCTTCTTCGCCTGGAAGATCGCCCAGCTGTTCCGCGTCACCTCCGTCGGCTCCGAGGACGGCGCCTCGCGGACCTACAAGGTCGAGGGCCAGCTCTTCTTCGCCTCGGCCGAGGACTTCGCCACCGCCTTCGACTTCAGGGAAGCGCTCGAGAAGGTCACGATCGACCTCAGCGCCGCCCACATCTGGGACATCTCGAGCGTCGCCGCGCTCGACATGGTCGTGCTGAAGTTCCGGCGCGAAGGAGCGGAGGTGGAGCTGATCGGTCTCAACAAGGCCAGCGAAACCATCGTCGACCGGCTTGCCATACACGACGAACCCGGGGCGCTCGGCAAGCTCCAGGCGCATTGAGAGGGGAGGACCGCACATGACCACGATCGTCGCCTGCATCGACGGCTTGATCTATTCGCACAGCGTCGCCGACCACGCCGCCTGGGCCGCCGCGCGGCTGCCGGGCGCCGTCGAACTGCTGCAGGTGCTGGGACGCCGCGAGGCGTCCTCCGCCGATCTCAGCGGCAACATAACCGCCGACATGCAGCAGAGCCTGCTCAACGAACTGGCAACGCTCGATGCGCAACGTGCGAAGCTCATGCAGAAGCGCGGCCGCCTGGTACTCGACGAAGCGAAGGCACGTGTTCAGGCGGCCGGTGTCGCCGACGTCACGGTCAGCCTGCGCAATGGCGATCTTCTGGAGACGCTGGCCGAGCGCGAGGCGACGGTCGACCTCATTGTCATCGGCAAGCGGGGCGAGGCGGCCGATTTCGCGAAGCTGCACCTCGGCTCCAACATCGAGCGCGTGGTGCGCAGCCTGGAGCGGCCGATCCTCGTCGCCTCGCGCGCCTTCCGGCCGATCTCGAAGGTGCTGATCGCCTTCGACGGCGGCGTCAGCGCGCTCAAGGCGGTCGATCACGTCTCGCGCTCGCCGATGTTCGCGGGCCTCGCCGTCTCGCTGGTGACGGCGGGGCGCGATGAACCGGCGGTGCGCAGCCGTCTCGCCGCCGCCGCGGCGCAGTTGCGGGGCGGCGGCCTCACCGTCGAGACGACGATCGAGCCCGGCCCCTCGGAGAAAGCCATCTCCGCCGTGGTCGAGCGCAACGGCATCGACCTTCTGGTGATGGGCGCCTACGGTCATTCGCGCGTGCGCAGCCTCATCATCGGCTCGACCACGACGGAGATGATTCGCGGGTGCAAGATTCCGGTGCTGCTGTTTCGCTGACGGCTCTTAAGTGGTTGCCTCCAGCGCCACTGTTCAGGAGGGCATTCGTGCATTTCGGCTGTCCTTGCTCAAAATTTCATGCGGGCACGAAATCGGTTGGCCGATGAAGACCGCGACCGACGGTATTCGGCTATCGAATAGAGTGCTGCATTCTTGCGGCCTGGTCTCAGTGCACGGGCTCTGAGTGCGTCTGCAACCTAGCGCGTAATGGCGGACCGGGACGACGCTCGACACTGTGAAGTGTTGCAGGTTCATTCACCGCAAGCAGTTCAGGCAGCGCGACGCTCGTAGCGATGGCGCCGGCCAGGGCGTTGCCGGCGCAGGACGGTCACCTGATGTCGCAGGGCGACGAGTTCGAGTTCCAGGGTGAGGCGACTACGAACCCGGAACGAGAGCAGATGGGGTATTGGGGCTCGCCAGTTCGGCGGGCTGGCAGATTAGGTGGCTGCGCTTCAGGTTGATGATTGAACGAGGTCCGCATGAGCGGCCTCAAGCATCAGAGGAGAAGCGCAGCCATGAAACATTATGCT